>JAHJQJ010000037.1 GCA_018819325.1 Patescibacteria group bacterium | reverse complement strand
CCCAAACCTAAGGCAATATTCATATACCCTTCCCCAGCCAAAGTCGAGCTGTATCCGAAACCAGACAAAGCTGATGTAGTCAATCCATTATCTATTTCATTTCCCACCAACTCTTGTATTAAAACCCCCATTCCTTCCCCAGTACCCACTGCTTCTCTCCATTCCTTTGCACCTCTTTTAAAATAACTAGCCAATACTTTTTTTACCCCTGTCACCACTCTCTCTAGCTCATTAGCTACAACTTCAGTCTTATACATTCCAGTCCCCCTAGCATCACCCACAGCCGACGAACGTATCGCCAGTGGTTTACCTGGTTCAAATTGACTAGAGATTTCCACCAACATCTGCCTTGCTTTCTCACCCATTTCAAAATTTAAAACTTCTTCTTCAGTTACTCCAGCCCCATCAAACCCCGCCTCAATCAATATTTCATCCAACACATCCTCGGCCAACACCACACTTCCGGGTGCCAAAAACCCTTTTCTCTCCCAAAACTCCCTTTTTCTCATCAACTCTCTTGCCTTATCTCCCACTTCCCCTTTTCCCAGTACCACAAATTCACCATCTCGCAACCTATCCCCCTGTCCTCAAAGTCTTTCCATATTATCTTATATTATAACAAACCTCTACTTCCCCACCATAAACTCAATCACATCACCCTCCTTCATCACGTAATCTCTCCCCTCAATTCTTAACTTTCCAGCCTCACTTACTCCTTTCCAACCTCCAAATTTCACAAAATCATCAAAACTGGTTACCTTAGCTTTAATAAAATTCTTCTCAAAATCAGTGTGGATTACCCCCGCCGCCACCGGCGCCGTACTCCCCTTTTTCACCGTCCAAGCCCTCACTTCCTTCTGGCCTGCCGTTAAAAAACTAATTAACCCCAATTTTTCATAAGCCAACCTAATTAACTTATCCACCCCCTCCCCCGTTTTAGCACAAACACGCAGTCTATCGTCACTCAATTCACCTTCATCGGTGTTATAAACCACCATATATGGCTTCTTAGATAATAAATTTATTTTCTCTTTAGCATCCAAATCAGCCAACTCCAGCTCCATACAAAGAGTTTCCAAATCTTCATCAGGATTTACCGACCCAACCCTAGCTACGCTTTCATCCGTAAAATCTCTAAGCAAATACAAAATCAAGTCCACCTCTCTAATATGTGCCAAAAACTTGTTACCCAACCCCTCACCCTTAGATGCTCCCTTAACCAATCCAGCAATATCCACAAAAGTCACCATCGCCGGCACAATATTTTCAGTCTTAACTACCTCTGCCAACTTCTCCAATCTATCATCAGGCACCGGCACCACCCCTACATTAGGCTCAATGGTGGCAAACGGATAATTAGCCACCAAAGCCTTCTGCTTCTTCAACAAAGCATTAAACAGGGTGCTCTTCCCCACATTCGCTAGTCCAACAATCCCTACCTTCAAACTCATTCGCCCATTTTACCTTAAATCTTCTACAATATATGTATGTCCCAATACGAACAAGACGACCTACCTCCCAAACTTCAAGCAATCGCCGATGCCTGTGAGTATGAACTCCTCCACCAAAACGACAGAGGTAGGGGTGGTGGCCCAAAAAAACGCGGCAAATCTGTACTTGCTACACACAAACAAACGGAACGTTACCAACAAGAATTAAGACACTACAAGGCCAGAACCTTTCTGGAGCCAAAGAAGTCTTAGAAAACAAACTCCAAGAACACCTTGACCTCTGGATAATTGCCAAACCACCTGCAGAAATCACCACCCAATTCATAAAAAACTTAATCCAAACCAAACCCCTTCCCCCAAAAACACAATAACTACCAATCCACACACGCGATCGCGTCACCAATTTGGTATTACTTCCTCACCACCACAGTCTCTTTTCCCTTATCCTCCACTACATACCCCAGTTTCTCAATTTCCTCTCGTATCGAGTCTGCTCCATTCCACTTACCTTCTTCTCTCAATCTACTTCTCTTCTCCACCAGTTTTACAACATCTTCTGGTATCTCTAATTTCATTTCAACCTTACTAAGCCCCAACCCCAACACCTCATCCCATTTCTCAATCAACCCCAACTTCTCCCCATCACTCAAATTTTTATCCTTAACCATTTCCCACACCACCGCCAACGCACCTGGCATATCCAAATCATCCTCCATTCTCTCCCTAAATTTGCTTTCCCAAGCACCCTGCACCGCCTGGTGCGGGGCACCACCATCTGAACCCCCGTCATTCCCGCGCAGGCGGGAATCTATATTAATTATCCTCTTCCTCAACCTCTCCAACGCCGTTTTTGCCCCTTCCAACGCCTCCCAGGTAAAATTCAACTGCTTTCTATAATGTCCCATTAAATAAAAATACTTTAAATCAAACGGTGAGAACCCCTTATTGTCAAGATCCTGCAAGGTATACGCATTCCCCAAACTCTTACCCATTCTACCTCCATCAACCAACAAAAACGCCCCATGAACCCAGTACTTAACAAACGGCTTCTTTCCTGTTGCCCCCTCACTTTGGGCAATCTCATTCGGGTGGTGAGTACTCCGCAAGTCCTCACCCCCAACGTGCAAGTCAAACTGATCACCTAAGTACTTCATGCTCATCGCCGAACACTCTATATGCCAGCCAGGGAACCCTTTACCCCAAGGACTTTCCCACTCCATATCTCTTTTTTCACTCTTCGGTGAAAACTTCCATAAAGCAAAATCGCGCTTGTCTTTCTTTTTCTTATTTACTTCCACCCTTGCCCCCTCCTTTATCTCATCCAAGGTCGACAACTCCCCATACTTATATCCCTGTTTCTCAAACTCAGTGGTATCAAAATATACTCCATCACTAGTTTTGTAAGCAAAACCTTTTTTCTCCAATTTTTTAACCAACTCAATTTGCTCTTTAATATGATCCGTTGCCCTTACAAGTTTAGGCTTCAACAAACCCAATTTATGCATTCCCTGCTTAAAATCCTTAGTATATTTTTCCGCCACGTCCCAGGCAGTCTCACCTTCTCTCTTAGCCCCTTTTTCTAATTTATCTTCCCCCTCATCTCCATCAGACACCAAATGACCTACATCAGTTATATTCATCACATACTTCGTTTCATACCCTAAATATTTCAAATTCCTTACCAATAAATCCCCCAAAACATAAGTTCGCCAATTTCCAATCTGCAAAAAATCATACACCGTCGGTCCACAAGCATATATTCCCGCCTCGCCTTTTTTAATTGGCTTAAACTTCTCTTTCTTCCTAGTTAATGAATTATATAATCTCATACCCACATTCTACCAGCTTTTATCGTCATCCCGCACTTGATGCGGGATCCATCAGTGTTTCTTCCTCGACATCTCCCCCGTTCCACCACCACTTCTTTGTGCCTGTCTAATTTGCATATCTCTTTCACTTTCCCTTACCTGTTCCTCTTGATCTTTATTTACCTCCACCTGCCTCTCCTCCACCGCCTCCTTATGTTCATCCTCCTGCTTTTTCTTATTTACATAATCAGCCAGCTCCTCCCGCACCCTCTGAAGCCCTTTTTGTTTCTTAATACTTGCCTGCCGTCCCAGTGCCGATATTGAATCGGCCTTCTGGCCTCGGTCCCCCATTTCTACCTGCTCCTCATCACCCTGCACCGCCTGGTGCGGGGCTCCTCCAATTACTCCTTTCACAATATCCACTCCCGCCTTGCCAGTATCCTCCGCCACCTTTTTCACCACATCACCCAACTCCCCCAAAACCTGTTTACCTATCCCACCAGCACCATTCATACCTCTCGCCTCCCTTCCAACGCTCTCGTCAAAGTCTGCCCGTCGGCATACTCCACGTCTGCCCCCGTTGGCAACCCCCTACCAATCCTCGTTATTCTCAACTTCACCTCTTCGTCATCCCGGACTTGATCCGGGATCCATTCTTTTATTTTATGCGTAATATACATCGCCGTAGCCTCACCTTCCATAGTAGGATTAGTAGCCAGAATTAGCTCGTCCACTCCCTTTTTCACCCTATCAACCAGCTCACCTATCCTTAACTCTTCCGGCCCCACACCCGCCAAGGGATTAATCGCCCCGCCCAAAACATGGTAAACCCCGTTATAACCATCAGCCCGCTCAAACGCCAGTAAATCCAACGGCGTCTCCACCACGCAAACAATTTCCTTATCTCTTCTACTATCCTTACACACTGGACACAAATCATCCTCACCAATATTAAAACATATCTTACACCGCTTGGTATCTTTTTTTAGCCTAACCAACCCCTCTCCAAACTTCTCCAGCCTCTCCTGTGGTACCAATAACAAATAATACGCCAACCTAGCCGCCGACTTTGGCCCAATACCAGGCAGACTCTCAAACGCATCAATTACCTTCTGTATTGGCCTAATACTTTTCATAACACTATCCAGTGTACCCTATTTGAAAATCTTTCTCATTATGCCACTCATTTTTTTGATCTCACCCCCAGACAACTCCCCAATTTTTCTTTCTAATCTTTCCACATCAACTGTTCTCAAATACCAAAGCAGTAATACCGAGCTCTTATCTAAAAACCCACCCTTATTTGTTAACATTTCGCACTCCTTGTTTATATTCTTAGTATTACTAGTCAATGGAGCAACCAAGGTAAATCTTAAATCAGCCTTGTTTACAGCTGTTGAAACAATTACCGCCGGCCTAAACCTTTTAAGTTCCGAGCCAAAAGAAGGATGAAACCTAACTATATATACATCACCAGTTTTATACATTTTTCTTCTCTCGCTCAGTCAGATAAGTCCACATTCTATCCAAATCATATTGCTCCTCACTTACCCATCCCTCTAAAGTAGGATCACTCATTCTTTTTTTTCTAATCAAAATCTCGGTAGCCATCTGGGTCAATAATTCACTTCTGTTTATTCCGGGAAACTCTCCGTCAAGCATATCCACTATTACAGAAGGCATTTTTAGTTGCACCCGTCTATCAGCATTAACTAAAGCTCTACCAACACCAGAACTTATATCCAACAAGTCCTGATACTCTTTATTATCAGGATATGTACTTAAACTATTCATGTGTATAATTATACACACAACATCACTCCTTTGTCAACTACTACTTAAACAACTTACCCAAGTCTCCCATCATCCCTTGCATCTCACCAGCTGCCCATTTTTGGGCACGTTCAATCGCGTTATTTACAACCTTCAATACTCTTTTGGCATCTTCACCGTCTATCTCCATTGCTTTTATCTTGCCAGCCCCAGTCACCACCACCTTAATTCCATCTTCCTCCACCTCCATTTTTTTCTTTGAAATACGCCTTTGCAACATAGCCAACTTAGCCGCCGCCGCCCCTTTTGATCCAAAATTTCCTATACTCATACTATTAATATACCGTCCCGCTGCCGATATTGCAATGGCCTTAGGCCTGCAGAGCCCCGTCCATCTTCACGTCATTCCCGCGCCCCTCACGTCATTCCCGCCACCTCCTCCGTCATTCCCGCGCAGGCGGGAATCTACACAAATCTCATGGATCCCGCATCAAGTGCGGGATGACGTAGAACGTCAATTCCCAAATACATCCTCCGCCGCCTTAACATAATCATCTACTTCTATAACTCTATCAACCGAAACCGAAGGTTTATGTTGTTTCTCCCCCAAAACACACCTAAGCACCGTTGGTCCCCAAAGCTCCTCCGCCGCTTGCTCCACCAACAATCTCTTGGAATCTTGCTCCAACTGACTCTTATGAAACTCATAAAAAACCTCCACCGTTAAATGATTACCATCGGCCACCTTAGGTTTTGACGCCCTTAACAATCCAGCTACAGATCTATTTTTCTCTGACAATCTATCCAAAAGCTTCCCCCACTCCTCCTCAATCTTACTCAAAGACAAAATGTTATTACCCTTGCTAATTTTTTCGTCATTCTGAACCTGTTTCAACACTTCCTTCTTCTTCGTCATCCCGGATTTAGTCCGGGATCTATTCTTTTCTTTGTCATTCCGACCGAGTCTGCGAGTGGAGGAATCTCTCAGCTTGTCTGAGGCAATAGGTGTTGGAATTTTTTCACCACCTTCCATCCCCACCTCCAAAAGCGCTAACTCAATCGGCAAAAACGGCAACGGAGAAACCTTAAGTTTCTCGGCAGACTCAATCAACAAACCCGCCAATCTCACTTTGTCACCCTGCACCGTCTGGTGCGGGGCCCTAATCATCCCTTGTAAACCCCTTAACAAATCCCCCAACAAACTACTGGCGCTGACTCCTTTTTTCTCTAACTCACCCAACTTTTTGCCTATCTCCTTAGATCTCCCTTCCAAACTCATCTTCAAAAGTTCAACCACATCATCTCCACCCGCCAACCCCAACATCTTTTCCACTTCTTGTTTAGTAATCTTTTTGCCATCAACCGCCAACTGCTCTAACAATTTATGTCCTTCTCTAAAACTCCCATCCACCGACTCAGCCAACAATCCAACTGCCTCTTTATCAATCTTCAATTTTTCTCCTTTTATCACCTTTTGTAGAGCAGACTCCACCTCTTTTTTTATAGCTTTAGTAAAAGCAATCTTGGTACACCTGCTAATAATCGTTTCCGGCACCTTATGCTCTTCCGTGGTGCACAAAAAAAACATCACATGCTTTGGCGGCTCTTCCAAAACCTTCAACAACGCATTAAAGGCCTCCTTGGTCAACATGTGCACCTCGTCTATTATGTATACTTTTTTAGGCAAACTCACCGGCGCCAACCTTATTCTTTCTTTTAAATTTCTAATATCATCGATTCCCCTATGCGACGCCGCATCCATTTCCAAAACATCCACTTGATTCCCAACCTTGATTCCTTTACAAACCTTACACTTTCCACACGGCTCTCTCAAAACCTTCTTGTCCGTCATTCTGGCTTGTCCAGAATCTTTACTATTCACTTCACAATTCACTGCCGCGGCCAATATTCTGGCCGCACTTGTCTTCCCCGACCCCCTAGGACCAACAAATAAATAAGCATGAGACAAATTGCCCCCCTTCAAAACACCAAGCAAATTCTCCCGTACATCGGTTAAATCCAATTCATCAACTCTTTGTGGTCTGTACTTTAAATAATAGCTCACATCTAACCCTAACCCCCCAGCTCCTCCCCTGTCAAGGTGGAAAAATTGTGTTCAATCACCAATTTCCACCCCCCCCTCACCATCCCCCACAACTAAACGATCGTCTACCCCTAAAAGATGGTCCCAAGTCAATCATACTGAATCCACTCCCATAACACAGCACACCACAATCGTCCATCACTGTGTTGTGAAACCGTTGAACAACATCCCACCTTTGGTCATCCTGAGCGAGCGTAGCGAGTCGAATGGATCTAGCGAAGCGCAAAGATGCGGTCGCCTAAGGCGACCTAGATTCTTCACCGTGGGTTCAGAATGACCCGAGTTATTCAACGGTCTCTCCAACAATATTGACAAACAACATATGATGTAGTATCATTACATCATATGCCACAACTAAACTACATACTAAAACCAAACGATACTCCTGTCCGCACCCAAATCACCCTTACTACCAAGCTCAAAGACATGGTAGAAAACCAGGCCACACTCCGCCATCAATCACTATCGGAATATCTTCGCCAAGCTACCATTTTAAAACTATATCTAGATCAACAAAAAACACTTGATCTTACAAAACTGGCAAACAACGTAATTGGTAGCCTGAAGTTAGATAATCATCCACACTGGAAAAACAAAACCAAAATAAAACAATGGAATAAAAATCTAAGGCAAGAATGGACTTAATACTTCCAGACACCAACATGCTAATTTTGGGTCTGGCTGATCAACAGCAGTACGGTGAAATATTAAAAGCCTGGATTATAAAAAATCGACTAGTCTTCTCCCCCATTGTGGTAGCAGAGTTCTTAATTGGCGCTAATTTGCAAGTGGCACAAAACTTCAACCAATTGGTCCAACAATTTCCAGTATTACCCATAGACTTAGAAACCGCCAAAATCGCCGCCCATATTCGCAAAACATCTTTTAAAAAAAAGAAAAAACTCATCCTTCCCGATTGCCTCATCGCCGCCCAATGTAAAATCCACAATCTAACACTAGCCACTCTCAACCCCAAAGACTTCCCCAAAACCACCAAGCTTTTCACTTTACCCAAAGTTTAAGCCCCTCAACTTTTTCAAAATGCTTTTTGTTCAAGGTGGCCAACCAAGCCCCTTCTTGTAAACAACTTGCTGCTATTACAGCATCAAAACCATCTATTTGATTCTCTCTTCTCAGTTTACCAGCCAATTTAGCCGTATCTTCGTCTAAATTCAATTTAGAAAAAATCGACAAAAACTTTACCGTTTCCATCTCTGTCTTATTTTTTTCCATCGACTTACCAGACCACAGCTCCAACATCACCACCGTAGGCAACAACAATCTAACATCACCATTCTTAGACATTTCTACTAAATCGTTCCACCTCCCCTCACCTAAACGTATGTATTCAATCAAGATGGAAGTATCCACCACTATTTTTTTCACCAGTCGTTCTTGTCTAATCTATCATTAATTTCTTTTCTTACTCTCTTCATCGTCTTAAAGTCCTCATTATTAAATAAACCAACCACACCCCTCATGTCTTTCTTATACTTCACCCAGTCAATTTTTTTCTCCTCTATGGGCATAATTTTAGCCGCCTTTCTTTTTCCTTTAGTAATCCAAGTTACCTGGCCACCATACATGGCCGCATTAACCAAATCAAAAAACTCTCTTCTTGCTTCGGTTGCCGTCCTAACTACTGCTCTCATATATGTACATTATACACATAACGTACGTTATGTCAAGTTTTCAGTCATGATGAACACCCAACAAATGCAGTACTCCGTGCAACACCAAAAACTCAATTTCCTCATCTAACAACTTGTTCATCTTCACCGCCTGCTTCTTGGCCACACTATAACAAACCACCACATCCCCCAACATTAATTCCCTTTGCCTCGCCGTAGTTTTATACGAAGGCGGGTTCATCTGACTAAAACTCAACACATCCGTCACCTCATCCTTACCCAAATATTTCTTGTTCAATTCCTTAATTTTTCGCTCTCCCACCACCAAAATACTCAACACCACATCACCCTTAATTTCTCTTTCCAACAACAAACTCCTCACCGCTTCCCTAACCCTTTTTCTATCAAACCCATACCGCCCATCCGCCTTTATCAAAACCCTTAAATTTAACCTCTCACTCATACCCATATTCTATCACGCACGATTCGTCATTCTGGTAAGTGAGTCTTCGAACGCATCCAGAATCAGATTCTGGAGTCCTCATCAGAATTCGTCCCCAGAATGACGAAGAGGTAGAGGTTTAAGATGACAACGAGTTCACAATCTTGGCCACCAATTTCCCATCCGCTCTTCCTCCCAACTTCTTCATTGCCATTCCTATCAACTGCCCCCCACTCAAACCCGTTTCTTTTGCCACTTCCTCCACTACCCCTCTAATCTCCTCCTCACCCATCTCTTCCGGCAAATAACCTTTTATTACTTTAAGCTCATATTCTTCACTCTCCGCTCTCTGCTCATCCCCCGCCTTTTTATATATCTCAATCGCATCTTTCCTTTTTCTGGCCTCTTTTTTCAACATCGCCAAAGCTCCCCCATCATCATCCTTTTTATCCACCGTTAAATACCCTATTTCACACCACAAAAGCTTTAAAATAGCCACCAAATCCCTATCCGCCTCTTTCTGGGCATCAAACAAATCTTTTTTTATCGTCTCTTTTAAGCTCATCTTACTTAGTTCTACCAGATAATCTCTTATTCCTTCGTCTAATCTTGGCAAACTCTTTTTTTAAAAGTTTTTTCTTCTCATACCGCTTTTTAGACTCACTCTGATGACCACCAAAAGCCACTTCTTTAACTTTTTCCAAACCTGGATCGTTAAAGGTCATCCGCTTAAACTCGTTTATAAGTTGTTGCTGACTTTGACCTTGTTTCTTCTTTGCTACTAAAGCCATTTATAAAAACACCTCGATTCTATGTTGTCATTCCGCACTTGATGCGGAATCTATATAATAATTTTATGTCTGTCCTGCCGGCTCATGTTTACTTCCACCCAAAACATGAATATGTTCATGTTCAAAGTGATTATAACCTGCCCCATTACTCACCAGCTTATAGCCAGTTTTAGATAAGTTCAACTTATGAACCACACTAAAAACAGCTGCCATCATTTTACCCCAGAATACTGGTAAATTACCACCTCCACGTCCCGCTGCCGATTTTGCACCGGCTTTTAGCCTGCTGAGCCCTGTCCCCAAACTATCCTGTTTTCTCACATGCCCCTTAGGCATCACCAACACATGCACCGGTGCCTTAGGATACTTATTTTTAATACACAAAAACTCATCATTCTCCCACACCTTCTCACTCGGCTCCCTCCCCGCTGTTATTTCGCAAAATAAGCAATCTTTCATAAACCTATTCTACCACCAACTCTAAAGTAAAAGCCGAGAAAGGTTTTCAATAGTAATCAACTGGGTATGCGATTCAGGGTATCTACCAACAAAAGCAGGTGTTATTTTCCCAGAACGAGTTTTTATCTCGGAGGCAATTATCTTTTCATCTTTATGTAAAATAAGGTCAACTTCGCTTCCCCACTTCGTCCGCCAATAATAAAAATCATACCTAAGATTATTATACTTACTCACCTTTTGCAATTCATTGATTACAAAATTTTCAAAAATATTTCCATAATCACGCCTAAACTCTACTGGCGAAAAATCATTAATAACTGCATTTCTAACACCCAAATCCCAAAAATATATTTTTTCCGTCTTACCAATTTCATCCCTTCTGTTTTTAGTAAACGGAGGTAACGTATAAACAACATAAATCTTTTTAAGAATCTCTAAATACTCCATAACCGTTGGTCTTGCTATCCCAACCCTATTAGCCAAATCAGTTATATTCACCTGCTGCCCAATTTGATACGCAAGTAATTTTAAAATAGCCTGTAAATTCTTTGTATTTTTAACCAAATTTAAGTAAAAAACATCTTTTAAGATTGTACTGTCAACTAGTTCTAACAAGTAATCTTCTTTAGCTTTTAGATTTAACAAGTCAGGATACATACCATACCGCATCGACTCCAAAACCTCATCTTTAAAAGTGTTTACTTTAGTTTTATTTAACCTTAAACTTTCCTTTTTTATAATCCCATCTATTTTTTCTGTTTGAACCAACTTCTCTCCAAATGTCAGTGGATGCATTTCAATCAAATATTTTCTCCCCGCCAAACTTTCACTAGCTTTATTAGCAATTTCAAGTGAAGATGAACCACTAATTATTAACTTAATCTCCTTTAGCTCATCGTAAATCAACTTTGCAATAATTCCTGGATCATCTAATCTCTGCACTTCGTCAAGTATCAACAAATTATTATCGTTTTTACTCTCTTGTGTAATTGCAGACTGAATTCTATCTAAATCTCTAGAATTAAAA
Source organism: Patescibacteria group bacterium (assembly GCA_018819325.1). GTDB lineage: Bacteria > Patescibacteriota > Microgenomatia > UBA1400 > MFAQ01 > JAHITH01. The sequence goes on along the minus strand of JAHJQJ010000037.1, from coordinate 11,409 downwards.
GTTTCTACATAATCACTTTTTTCCAAATTAATATAAACTGCCTCTGGAAAAGTATTTTTCAATAAAGTTGTCTTACCTGTTTGGCGAGCACCAAGCAAAACCACAACCTTATTGCTATTTTTTATCTGCTTCTTTATTCTATTGGATATTTGTCTATACATATAGTTGCTTATTTATATAACCTCACTATACCAGAACAACCTACTTTTTGTCAAGTATCATAACTTTATTATATCCCTAATGGTCACCAAAACCATCAACCCCAAAAGCAAAATCATCCCCACCCCATGCACCCAACCTTCAATTTTGTTTTTCAATCTCTTACCAATTATCATCTCCAGCCCCAAGAACACCAGTCTACCCCCATCCAAAGCCGGCAAGGGCAGTATGTTTAGAACCGCCAAATTCATAGACAAAATCCCCATAAACTGCAAACTAGCCAACCAACCCATCTCGTTCACCTTAGCAGATATTTTATAAATCCCCACTGGCCCAGCCACATCTTCCGACACACCTTCTCCATTAGCCAAACCAGCAACCATACCCCATAAACCTTTAACTATCTCACTACCCCAAGCATAGGCTTCCTTAGTACCTACAACAACACCCTTAACCGGCATCTGCCACCAAGGCAACTTAACCAACTCCGTATCAGACAACAACACCCCCAAAGATCCTTCACCCTCTGGCGGATTTTCCCTTGGTATCACTCTTACATTACGCTCCCCATCTTCGCCCATAACCACCAGGACTACCTCCTGCCCCTTATTTTCATTTATCATCTTAATCAAATCCCCGCTCTCTTTAAAACCCTTAACCACATCGCCCTCTACAATCCCAGCTTCTGCCGCTGGACTACTCTCAGAAACCTCTACTATCCTTACCTTACCCATCTGTGTTGGCACCCCCATAACCGAGTACACCACTCCAAACAAAACTACCCCTAATACAAAATTCCCAAATACTCCAGCCAGTAAAACTACCGCTCTCTGCCATATAGGCTTATCCCAAAACATGTTTTGGATTTCTCCTCGGACGGTGGCCGAACTTCCTAGTGCGGACTCCTCCGAGGTGGAATCCGCCACCTCACCCTTAATCTTTACAAAACCACCAATTGGCAACAAGTTCAAACTAAACAACGTTCCTTTCCAAACAAACAACTTCTTTAATCTAGGCGGAAATCCAATCCCAAACTCCTCTACATCCATACCAAACTTCTTAGCTGCAATAAAATGCCCCAACTCATGAATTAATATAAGTAAAGATAAAATAAGCAAAAATATCACAACTTGCATAAATCTAATACTACCACACCGTCCCAGTGCCGATATTAAACCAGCCTCTTAGCCTGCTATACTAGTCTACATGTCCAATAAACACACTTCCCAAAAAACTACCAACAAAACAAAAAAGAAAACCATAACCAAAAAGAAAGATTTTCTCTCTTCCATGGCTAAATTCAAACTTACCAGCGGACCTAAAAATTTATCTTCCAATATCGATAAATATCTTTATCAACAATAATCACTCTCTGTGTCCTTTAATATACGTGGTTCCGAACCTTTAACGACCTTCCCCACCACACTCCTCGCCCTCACAACTGAATTTTTGCTTGACTTTTTTCATAATTTCTGCTTTAATACTACTTAATCGCGCCCCCGCCTCTGTGCGGGGGATGATTTTTTAACAAGGTTCCCTAAATGTCCCACTTGAACCTTAAACAATCCCTTCCCAATTTCCCAAATTTCTCTACCTATGTGTCTTTTGGCATAAACAACAATCACCTGTTTCCTTTTCTTTATCAAATACTCATACAACGGAGCAAAATCCCCATCACCAGTAAACCAATCTCTTTATAAGAACTCAAATATCTATACAGTTTCCCAGCGTTCACTTCTCCCTTAAGTGACTTTCTCCAACCATACACATTTGCCCAATCCACAAACACCGCCGTCCTCTCCCTTAATTTTAATTTCACTTTTTTTACTTGCATCTTAAATCTCCATTATTTCAGACTCCTTAACCCTACCCATTTCTTCAAGTCTTTCTTGATAACCTTCAAACACTTTCTGCATCTCCTCTAGCATTCTTTTTATATCATCCTCACTCACCCCCGACTGACCCTCTAAACCATCAATCTCTTCTTTTATATCTCCCCTAGCCTGCCTAAGCATTACCTTACCACTTTCTATTTTTTGTGCTAATAACCTTACAAAATCCTTACGTCTATCTTCCGTCAACGGTGGTACCGGCAATCTAATTACACCATCACCAACCACTGGTGAAAGTTGCAACTCACTTTTTACAATTGCCTTCTCAATATCTTGAATCACACTCTTGTCCCAAGGCTCAATGATAATTAAACTATGATCCGGTGCAGAAATACTGGCCAGCTCCATCAACTTCATCTTCTGCCCACCATAAACATTCACCACCACACTGCCCACCATGTCTGGCTTCGCCCTCCCCGTCCGCACAGTATCCATATCTCCCCTTACCACCTCCAACACCCTCTCCAGCTTCTCCCTTAATTTTTTATATATCTCCTGCTCCATTGTCTCAAGTATATCACGCAAATTTCTGCTAAAATAATCCCATGGAAGACATCAGTCACTTATCATACAAAGATCTACAAAAAAAAATTCCTGATGGATCAGACAATCCTCAAATAACTAATCTTTTACGCTCAAAAAGGGGACAAGCTAATCCACCCCGCCCAAAACAAGAAAAACTAATTTATCCAGACGGGAGAGTCAAAATTTTAAAACCAGGAGAATTTAAAAAGATGTCTCCAGCTAAAAGAAGAGAGGCCGCTGTCGGACGAACTTGCAGCCACTACAATAGCGACGTTCCTGGCATGGACGATATAGACTAAACAGTCAAATCTCCCCCAACTCATATCTAGTAAACCTCACAATTCTCATATTCTCACCAGTTTTACCCACCAACTCCTTCACCAACTCCCCCACTTTTTTACCAGAATCTCTAATATAACTTTGTGCCTCCAACTCCTTAACATTTTTAGGATTCATACTAGCCACCTGCATAGCTACTTCCTTACATAAATTCACAAACTGATCATTTTTAGCCACAAAATCCGTCTCACAAGCAATCTCTATCAAAGCCCCCACCTTACCAGTTTGATGAACGTAAGAATAAACCAAACCACTCTTTACCTCTCTGTCAGACTTCTTAACTGCCCTTACCAACCCCTTCTTTCTTATTATCACCTCCGCTTTTTTCATATCACCCTTAGCCTCCTCCAAAGCCTTTTTCACATCCATTACCCCAGCCCCCGTTTTATCTCGTAATTTTTTTATTTTATCCATCATAAGTTTTCATCGTCATTCCGCATTTAGTGCGGAATCTATACAAATTATATGGATTCCCGCCTACGCGGGAATGACGTTAATTGCTAACTGTTTTCTTCTTTAACCCAAGCTCAATAGCCTCAGTTAACTTTCTTACCACCAATTCTACAGCACTAGTTGCATCATCATTCATAGGAATTGGGTAATCCACCAACTCTGGATCAGCATTAGAATCAACCAAAGCAACAACCTTAACTCCCCTCATTTTAGCTTCCTTTACCGCCGTTCTCTCTTTCTTAATATCCACCACCACAATCACGTTAGGGGCAGCCTTTAAACTAGAAAGCCCACCAAACTGCCTTTCAAGCTTGGCAATCTCTCTGTCAAACATCAATCTTTCTTTTTTCGTAAAACCCTTAAACGCACCAGCATCTCTATCTACCTTTAGCTTTATCAACCTATCAATTCTAGTCTTCATCTGTTGCCAATTGGTTATCGACCCACCCAGCCAACGTTCAACCACAAACGGCAATTTCAATCTGTCTGCCTCACTCCTGATTATTTCCTTTGCTTGTCTTTTTGTGCCCACCAAGGCTATTGTCTTCCCCTCACTCATCCACTTGGTCAGCGCCCCACAAGCTTCTTCTATACAATCAACCGTTTTTTCCAAATCAAATATATGTACTCCGCCCTTTTTACTATGCAAAAACTTCTCCATTTTAGGATTCCACCGCCTAGCTACATGACCAAAATGGGCACCCGCCTCGAACAAGGTCTTTACCATCTCCTCCTTGGTACCTTGTAAAACCCTAATTTTTTCCCTGTCATCCTGCACCGTCTGGTGCGGGACTTTCTTCTTAATTTCCCCTCCGTCATTCTGAGCCTGCGAAGAATCTAGCGAAGCGTTCTTTTTCTTTTTTACTTTCTTAGTTACCATAATTCATCTCCTATATACCTCTTCTTGGAATTTAATCAGGAGATTCTCCAAGAATGCGTTTTATTATTAACTTTGTGCTATTATACCCCACTCAAGCCTTTAAATACACAAGAACTTCCTTTACTACTTGATCGGGCGACTGGCTGGCACAGACAGAAAGGGTATTCCTTTCTATAAACAAACCAATTTCTAACCGATTCACAACCAACAAACCCCGATTCTAACCAGAGTCGGGGTTTTTTCAATTACATCCGAAACATTTCCCACCCACCCACTTGACAAACAGCCTTTAACATGTAATATTACACTTATTAACAGGTATACTTAAAATCATGTCTAGGAAAAAAGAACAAGAAAAATAACTAGCTATAAATATCGATAAACTAAACAATGACGAAATATACCTTTTGGGTTATCTTCAAGACACACTTTATCACCACCCCTATTTAGTAGATCTTGCTATAGAGACCGCAACAGCGTTCAGTAGGTTAAACGAACCTTGTCAACTGTTTTTACCCTCCACACTTGAAACAATCGCAAAACAAACCAATCACGATTTTGCAGAACTAACCAGACTATTTCATCTAACATACGCAAAAGCCATGTCGGCCAACGGCCCCAAAGAACCCCCCCACCGCCATCCATACTAGCATGGTTTATAAATTAACAGCAATCGCCTATCTTCAGGCTCAAGCTGAACCAGCCCCCATATCCGTCTAGCCAAAATCCTTCCAAACCCTACTTTCCGTCGGCCCTTTCTGCCCCTGATACTTGTTCCCTGCAGTTCCATACGGTCTATCCACCTTGGAACTCATCACAAAAAAGCAAATCTGCGCCACCTTCATCCCAGGATACAAAATAATCGGCACCTTGTTTAAGTTACTCATCTCAAAAGTAATATGTCCCTTGAACCCAGGATCTATATACCCAGCCGTTTCATGATTGGTAAACAACCTAAACTCGTCAGATAAATGCAGATCATACGTAGACGGCTGAACACAAGCCCTGTCAAACGGCTTTATCAGCAAACTTTTTTCCTTTATTCGTTTTTTTAAATCCTTATCAGATAAAATCACTTCTCCTTCTTAACCACTGGCCGTTTCCAACTAGCCCAGTCACACTTGGGGTACTTCTCACAGCCATAAAACTCTCTTCCCTTTTTAGTTTTTTTAATTACCACCCTAGCCCCACATTTTTCACAACTTACTCCCTCTAAATACTTAACTATATTCTCAATATTTTTACACGCAGGGTACTGGTCACAGGCTATAAACTCTCCAAATCTACCTGTTTTTACTACCATTTCCCCCTTGCCACACTTGCTACACTTTCTGCCAGTTTTTACCACCGGAATTACTATTGCTTTTACATTTTTTTCCACCTCCAAGACTTTTTTATCAAACGGACCGTAAAAATCAGACAACATCTTTTGCCAGTCCTTTTCCTTGGTCGCAACCTCATCCAACTCTTTTTCCATCTGAGCAGTAAACTCATACTCCAGTTGATCTGGGAAGTTTTTAACCAAAAACTTGGTCACCGTTCTACCAATATCCGTCAAAAAGAATCTCTTTTCTCTTCGCTCCACATACCGCCTGTAGATTATCTTGGTTATAGTCGGCGCATAAGTAGACGGCCTACCAATTCCCCTTTTCTCCAACTCCCTAATCAACGACGCATCATTGTACCTAGCTGGTGGCTGGGTAAACTTCTGCTCTGCCAGCACTTTTTCCAAATCCAATTTCTCCTTCTCACTAAGCTCGGGCAAAGTGTCTCTCATCGGAACTGTCCTCGACTCTGAGTCGTGACTGTTCAGATGTGAGACGCGCGGTTTATAAACAACCTTCCACCCATCAAACTTTTCCACCTCACCCCTGGCCACCAACAGATACTTACCCGCCTTAATATCCACCCTAGTGTTATCATACAACGCCTCTGCCATCTGGCTAGCCACCGTCCTCTGCCAAATCAACTGATAAAGCTTTTTCTCATCACTGGCCATTTTTCCCCTACCCACAAAATCATCAGGCAACTTACCCACACTAGTTGGCCTAATCGCCTCATGCGCTTCCTGCGCCTGCACCTTACCACCAGACTTATATCCTCTTGGCTTCTCTGGCACGTACTCCTTACCAAACTGTTTCGAAACTAAACTCCTAATCTCCCCAACCACACCAGAAACCAAACTTAAAGAGTCGGTTCTGTGATAAGTAATGTTTCCGTGCTCATAAAGACTCTGGGCAATACTCATGGTTTTTCTGGCCGACCAGCCCAACCGATTGGCCGCCGCTTGTTGCAAAGTACTGGTTTTAAACGGTGGTCTAGGATAAGCCTTTCTGGCCTTCTTAACGATCCTTTCCACCACATAATCCGCTCCCTCTAGATCCTTTTTGATTTTACTTGCCTCTTTCTCATTCCCTATACCCGTCATCCCGGGCTTGACCCGGGATCCATTTATCTTTTCAAGCACCGCTGTAAACAAATCTTTATTTTTAGTCAACAAATCCACACCAATTACCCAATACTCATCTGCTTTAAAAACCTCAATCTCTTTTTCTTTGTCAAAAACCAACCTTACCGCCACACTTTGCACTCTACCGGCAGACAAACCCCTTCTAACCTTATTCCACAGCACCGGTGACAGTCTAAAACCCACAATCTTATCCAAGATTCTTCTAGCCTGTTGCGCCTCTACCAACTTCATATCAATCTTCCCAGGAGTCTCCATAGCCTTCAAAACCACTTCCTTGGTTATAGAATGAAACACCACCCGCTTAAACTTTTTCCCATCCTCGCCTTTTTCTTTCATTAACTCCAACACATGCCAGGCTATTGCCTCTCCCTCTCTATCAGGGTCGGTCGCCAGTATCACCTCGTCCGCCTCTTTCACCAAAGCCCTAATCTCGTTCACCTGTGGCGCCTTGCCTCTTACCTGAATATACTGCGGCTCAAACTCATATTTTCCGTTTTTCTTTGTAATCTCCACCCCCATCTTAGACTTCGGCAAGTCCCGTATATGCCCCACCGTTGCCGCCACTTTCCACCCCTTACCCAAATAACCAGAAAGGTTCTTGGTTTTAGTTGGTGACTCAACAATCAATAACTTCATAACTCTCCACTATAACACACCGTCCCAGTGCCGAAATTGAACCGGCCTTTGGCATCGGTCCCTTCGTCCCCCGCCGAGCCCTATCCCCCTCTCCCGTCATCCTTCTCTTTGTCATCCTGAGCGGAACATAGTGGAGTCGAAGGATCTAGGCGCTCTTGCGCCGCATCTTTTGCGCTTCGCTAGATTTTTCACCGAAGGTTCAGAATGACAACTATCTACGTGGTTCCGAACCACGTATGAATACTATATTTACTCAATATTTTCACCCAATTTTTCACAACCCAAAACCCGAACCATCCCCCAACCCATTCTCCGCACACTTAATACTCAACAACCAATTATATCTCCATACACCAATATATTTTTATATCTTAACCCCCTACTCTTTTCCCCGCACCATGTCCGCCTTTGGCGGAAAACAACACCCCCGTCATCCTGAGCGAATCCCGCCATCGGGCGGGGGAAGTCGAATGGATCTCTCGCGAATGCGAGTCTGAAACAAGTTCAGAGATTCCTCTATTCCGTTTCACTCCAATCGGAATGACATCCACCTACAGGGTCTCACCTTGCAGGATGTAGTCCACAATTTTCCTGGCCACCGGCCCGGCCACACTACTTCCCTCACCCGCTTCCGGTAACAACACCGTTACCACTATCCAGTCCATTTCATTCTCTCCCATCGGCACCACCACCGTAATCCATGCATGCGATTCCGTTTCCTCACCCCCATGCTGGGCCGTTCCAGTTTTACAATAAACCTTACCCTCTAAGTCAAAAAATGGAAACGCCGTCCCCCCGGTAGCACACGCCCCTTTCATACCAGACGCAATTAATTTCTTGGTCGTTTCGCTTATCTTTAAATCTTTACAATCTATTTCACCTTTCACCAACCTTGGCTCACACACCTTGCCAGAAAAAACAGAGCCCGTCCAACTGTTCACCTGCAAAGGCGTTACCAGTAAATCTCCCTGACCAATAGCCAAATGATAAGTGTTTCCCAAGAACCACCTCTCTCCCGTTTTCTTCTCTCTCCATAGTGGGGTCGGCAAAAAACCAGTTGCCTCACCGGGCAAATCAATCCCCGTCTGCTCACCAACTCCCAGTATATCAGACCACTTAACTATTTTGTCTACCCCCAACCACTCACCCAATTTGTAAAAATAAATATCATTACTTCTGGCCAAAGCCTTCTCCACGTTCACCAAACCTTCCGTTCTACCATACTGATCAAAATACCAATTACCAAACCTAAAAGTACCTACCTTAATCTCACCTTTATCTTCTACCGTTTTATTTTTATCCACCACCCCTTCTTCTAGGCCCGCCACCGCCATCACCAACTTGTACACCGACCCCGGCGGATACGTTCCAGAAATCACTCTATTAAACATGGGTTGGTTTTCCTTATCCTCAACCACCATTAAAGCATCAGAGTAACTTCCACCCTCCTCACCTCTAATCCCATTTTTAATAAATAGATTAGGATCAAAACTAGGTAAACTCACCATAGCTAACATCTCTCCATTAACCTTACTCACCACCACCCCTCCCTCTTTAACAAAGGTCTCACCTTTGTTAATTGCCCAGTAAACCTGTCTTTGCAAATCCGCATCCAAACTCAACCTTAAGTCCTTTCCACCAATCGCCTCTTCCCGATCCAACTCCTTTATCTTTTCCCCCTTAGCATTCTCTTCTACTAACTTTAAACCCCAAGTACCCTCTAACCGCTTGTTGTACCAACTTTCCAAACCCTCACTAGACCCCTCACTCACGTAACCAGTCACCGCCGTTGCTATCTCTCCCAACGGATAATGCCTCACCACCCCACCATCTACCTTCTTATTCACCGCCAGGTACTCCCCGTTTCTATCTAGTATTGCCCCCCTTAAAGGCTCAATTATTTCTTTTCTAATTCTATTTCCACTAGCTTGTTTTTCATGATACCCACCCAAAACCAAGGTTAAAAATACCAACCTAGCCAAAAAAATCGCCATCACCAAGTACACCCCCAGTCTAAACCAACTTAGTATGTCTTTCCTCATACCTTTATTTCTCCACTCCATCTGTCCTTACCAATCCAATCTCTTAATAAACTTAAAAACCACGTCCCCGCCACCAACACCAAGTTAGACCAACCAATGGCCATGCCCGTTACCCCCGTAAGCAAAAACCCCAAACCAAAAGCTAACCAGTAAACATACTTCCAGTCTAGCAAAAACCACAGCCCCAACCAATATAAAGGCCAACCAAACACACCTTGTCCAACCAACAAAAGCGTCACTACCACAATCAGCTTGTATATAATTGTTTTATTCATGACACAACTTACACCATTACTCATATCTATCCTACTGCTTGTATCGGGCAAACTCAAGCCCTTAGAACCTAGCTACCAAAAAGTTACCAGTGCTCTAATCTCTATTAACCGACCAATCTATAACTTAAAAAACAAACTAAACCAACAAAAATTATTTATCACCTCTCTACCTGGCATGCACTTTAACAACCTGGCCCTTCAAGCAGAAAATAGCCAATTAAAAACTCAAAACCTGTTACTCAAAAATAAATTAAATCTAGAAGATTTTCACACACCATCTTGGAATACCGTTCCGGTAAGAATAATCAAGGTAGACAACCTAATTTCCGCCACCTCCGACCAAACAGACAAAATCAAACCAGGCATGCCTCTGGTTAGTTCCACCAACCTAATCGGCATTGTTCAAAAAATAAGCTCCTCCATTATTTACATTCTTCCCCTAACAGACAAAAACGTTACTTTTCCTGTCCAAACCGATCAAGACGTCAAGGGAAACTACATATTTCAAGATCAAATTCCCCAAATGGCCAACATCTCAAATCAAACACACCTCAATCAAAACGACACCGTTTTTACTCTACCCACCGAACAAATTCCAGAGGGCCTCATTGTAGGCCAGGTTGTTCAAAGTCTTACCCAACCTAGTAACCCCATCCAACGGGTAGAAATAAAACTATCTCCCCAACAAGGCACCCACATCATCCTCTCCCCTTGACAAACAGTATCAAAACGGTATAATCATATTAATGAATAAAGTTACCCTTCAAATACCAGTTAGTCAGACTCTTCGCGATCAGGCCACTCTAAGTGCCACCAAGCTTGGTTTTTCTTCTTTACAAGAATCTATCAGACTGTTCATGACCCAGCTTGCCACCAAAGAAATTACTATTAGCTTCACACCTAAAACCAGACAACTTTCTCCCGCCGCCATTAAACGTTACAATAAAATGATTGCCAGCATTGAAACCGGGGAAACAAAAACCTACAAAGCTGATTCTGTCAACGAACTAATGCATCATTTAACTAAATGATCATCCTCACCCACCCCAACTTTAGTAAAAACTTCAAGAAAAGAATCAAGCTCAATTCCAGACTAGTTAAACGTTTCCAGAATCGAATTCATTTATTTGCTGAAAACTCAAAACATCCTACTCTCAAAGACCATCAACTCAGTAGAACCAAAAAACGTCTCCGCTCATTTTCCATTACCGGAGATATCAGAATAGTCTACCAACAAATTTCCAAAAACAAAATTCTTCTATTAGACATCGGCTCCCACAACCAAGTCTACTAACCCACCTCCTTAACAAAGGTCTCACCTTTGTTAAACCAAAAACCTCAACCCCAGCTCTACCCAAGCAACCGCCAAGCCTGCCCCCACCGTTACCTGCAACCAACTATGTTTCTTTATCTCCACCCTGGACCACAAAACAACAAGCAACACAACCACCAGCCACCAGTAAGACTCCCAACCCCAAAAATGGTTAAAAAACGCCAAGGCCGCGCCATTCACACCCGCGTGAACCGATATCTTCCAAAAATAGGTTACCATCGCAAACACCACCGCCAAACCCCAAAACACCAACAGAATTAAACCCAACTCTGTTTTACCCAAGAAAAATGCATAAACCACTCCCACCAAATGCACCAAAGCCGTAATCATATACAACCCACGCCTTTCCTCTTTCTTGGTCATATCCCAGTCAGAAATAAAACCTTTTTTCAAACCATAAAGCAT
>JAHJQJ010000036.1 GCA_018819325.1 Patescibacteria group bacterium | reverse complement strand
CTCTTCTCATATCTTTAATCTGTATTTATCTCTCAATTTTGGTAATCGTCAAATTTTTCAAGAAACCAGACTCGGCAATTGCTTTGATATTTTTTCCTCTATCCTTCTTTTTCTTGGCTGGTTATACAGAAAGCTTATTTTTGCTTCTCTCGCTCCTGTCTTGGCATTTATTTAAACAAAAAAAATACTTATTTTCTGGAGTATTTGGTTTTTTTGCTTCACTTTCAAGATTCTACGGAATTCTCCTTTTCCCCTCACTTTTACTGGAATATTTTCTAAAGCTACCCAAAAATACAAGATTTAAACTCGGCTCTTACCAGCCCGTCATCCCACTTTTACTAATTCCCTTAGGTCTAGTGGTTTATATGGTATACCTGCAGTACACGTACCAAGATCCTTTTTCTTTCATCCACGCTCAATCTCTATGGAATCGAGGAGAAATAATATCACCGTTTCGCACAGTTTATCGTTATATTAAAATACTCACCACCGTTTCACCCACCATCATCCAGTATTGGGTAGCCTTACTAGAGTTATCAAGTTTAGCATTGGGTGTCTTAGCCACCTACGTTCTTTACAAACAAAAACAGTTTTCTTATTCGCTCTATGTATTTTTAGGCTCCATTATTCCTTCATTCACCGGTACACTTCAGTCATTACCCAGGTTCCTGTTGGTCTTGTTCCCCATTTATTTTATAAAACTACCAACCAGATTCCGCCCCCTCCTCCTCACCGCAAGCTTTATTCTCCAAGCTCTCCTCCTCACCGCCTTCCTCACTGGCCGCTTCATCGCCTAAGAAATCGTGTAAAATAACTAAGCTGTTATGTTTAACAAAAAAAACATCAAGTATTTTATATTATGGAGATTTTCTCTATTACTAATCGCGATACTCGCGATTTTTTTTGTCCCTCTCCGCTCTGGTTACACCCTGCAAACCAGTAGTTTTTCATTTTCAAACTTAGCCACCATGTGGGCCAACTTCGACGGCCTGCACTACCTTTCCCTAGCAGAAAACGGATATAAAAATCTGTACTCCACTAGCCAATATGCTTTCTTCCCGGTTTACCCTTATTTGGTCAAAACCTTTTCATTTTTAGGCTCGTATCTCACCAGCGCCCTAGTTATTTCTCATCTTTCGTTGATTATTGGTATTTACCTTTTTTATAAACTAATACTTTTAGATTTCAGTAAAGAAATCGCTTCGAGAGCGATTTTTTTACTATTAATTTTTCCCACAGCGTTTTTCTTTGTTTCGGTCAACTCAGAATCTGTATTTTTTCTCCTTACGGTCTTGGTATTTTACTTAGCCAGAAAAAAATTATTTCTACCAGCCGCCATAATAGCCCTACTTGCTTCAGCTACTCGTTTCGTAGGTATTTTCCTATGGCCTGCCTTATTAATCGAACTGTATCAATCAAACAAAAACAATATAAAAAAGCTTATATCAGACCCTCGTTTAATATTAATGCTCTTGCCACCCCTAGGGCTACTATCGTTTATGCGTTTTCAATTTTTCCACACCGGCAATTGGATGAGCTTCATCACCAGTCAACCCAGCTTTGGAGCCAATAGGGTAGTCAACAAGTTAATTTTATTACACCAAGTCTTTTACAGATACTTTAAAATGCTTACCCTCTTAAATCCTTTTGCCGACCCAATCTACTTTACCGTTGCCTTAGAATTAATTATCACCACACTCTTTTTGATATTGGTATTTCACTCCTTCAAAAAAACCCGTTTAAGCTACGCCGTTTTTGCTACTCTTTCGCTTTTAATCCCCACGCTCACAGGCACTTTTTCCTCCATGCCCAGATACGTCCTAACCATCTTTCCAGCCTTCATCGTCTTGGCTATATTTTTCAACAAACGGCCCAAAAAACTTCAAAACATATACATTTTAGTTTCAGTTATTCTAACCATCATCTCCGTCACCCTCTACACTCGTGGGTATTTTGTTGCTTAACGTCCCAGTGCCGATATTGCTCGATGTTGAAATCGGTCCCCCATCCCCCTCATCCCCCGTTCCCTTGTACCTTCCTTCCCATTTCTGCTATCATAAAATTATGCAAGTAATAAAAATTGGAGCAGTCTGGTGTTCTGGTTGTCTAGTCATGGGTCCCCGTTGGAAGGAGATAGAAAAAGAACTCCCCTGGCTTAAAACTCAATACTACGATTTTGACCAAGATAAAAATAAAATAAAAAAATATAAAGTCGATCAAGGCAGATTGCCCTGCTTTATATTTCTAGACAAAAAAGAAAAAGAAATTCAAAGAATAACAGGCGAGGTTTCCAAAAAAGACTTGCTCACAATAATCAACCGATTAAAAGATAAATAGATTTACCAATGCATCTAAAAAAAATTATTTTCTCCATCGTTTTTTTTCTTGCCTTTTTTATCGTTAATCCAGTTTTGGCTCAAACAAAAACTAACGTTTATTTTTTTTGGTCCCAAAATTGTCCTCACTGCCACGATGAAAAAATTTATTTAGAAAATTTTTCCCAAAACAACACCCAAATAAACCTAAAATCTTTTGAAATTAGCCAAGACTCGCTCAACAGCAAGTTACTTACCTTTATTGGGCAAAAATCCAACATCAATACCTCTGGTGTACCCATCACTTTTATATCAGATACTTATTTTGTCGGTTGGCCAGAGGACAATAGCTACGGCCAAATCATCATTGATAAACTAAATCAATGCCAAACTCAAGCCTGCCCAGACCCTGTAGCCGGCGCCATCGATTCATTTTTACTTCCCGCGGCTTCACCAACCATCAACATCAATCAGTCCGATTCCCTGCCAGAAAAAATGACTCTACCCATACTAGGTTCGGTCGATCTCAAGTCTTTATCTTTACCAGCCCTTACCGTTACTTTGGGCCTGCTCGATGGTTTCAACCCTTGTGCCATGTGGGTTTTGCTCTTTCTTATCAGCCTTTTACTACACGTTAAAGATTCCAAAAAACGCTGGATATTAGGCACGGTTTTTATCTTAGCCTCCACCGCCGTCTACTTCCTCTTTATGGTTGCCTGGCTAAATTTATTTATGTTCCTAGGATTAGTTACCTGGGTCAGAATCTTTATTGGCTCCTTAGCCTTGTTTGTAGGTGTTAAAAACATAAAAAATTATATTCAAAATCCTCAAGGCGGTTGTCAAACCATGGCTCACAGTAATCGGCAAAAAGTTTTTGCCAATCTTAAAAGAATTATCTTAGAAAAAAGTCTAATTATCTCAATTTTAGGCATGATTTTACTTGCCGGGGCGGTCAATCTAGTCGAGTTGGTTTGTTCAGCCGGTTTGCCAGCCATCTATACTAGAGTTTTATCTCTTAGCAATTTACCTACTTGGCAATACTACGCCTATATCTCCTTTTACATGCTCATGTTCATGCTAGACGACCTAGTTATCTTTTTCATCGCCATGATCACCCTGCATGCCGTTGGCATAGAAAGCAAATATTCCAGAATCATCAGCCTATTTGGTAGCATCATCATTCTAATTCTTGGCCTACTACTCATCTTCAAACCCTCCCTCCTCTCCTTCACCTAATCTTCTGAATTTGATGACGTGCACCTTGGAGGTGCACACCTCTCAACTGTAAAGCCTCCAGCCAAAGGGATCCCTCGACTACGCTCGGGATGACATGGGGTGGAATACTCGGTCGAGATGACAGGCGGGAGTAACTTTGTCATTCCAACCTAATCTTCCCCCTCTGTCATTCCTCGGTCTTCCTCACCTCTGTCATTCCGATTGGAGTCCGAAATTCTGATTGAGGATGGAATAGAGTGACGTGCACCTTGGAGGTGCACACCAGAATCATCAGAGTCAAGGAAGTCTTGTAAAATGACGGCAGCGGCAGCGGCGTGTTGTTTAGCACGACGACTCCGTTTCGTGCCGCCAGACTCAACCATTTTTTTTACAGCCATCTTTGAACTTAAGTCCTCTGAAAAAAGATAAATTTCTCCCTTAAACTGTTGTTTTAAAGCGTCAAAAATGCTTTGAGATAAGGAACGAATAGGGCCAAATGGTGGTTGTCCAATGATAACTTGGTTTGGATTTTGTTTTTTAATTATTGAAAGAATCTGGGTTAAGATTTTGTCTAGATTCTTGGCGTGAATGGTGGTTAGTGGTTCAACAAGGCGAGTAGAATCCGAAATAGCAATCCCCGTGTGTGACAAACCTGGATCAATGCATAAATATTGAGACATAGATTTAAATTTTTTGTAAGACCGCTTCTACTACCAGGCGTTTTAGTTTTGTTCCTGGTGGCACGCAGGTTATTAGTTTAAGAGTTTTTTCATTAAACTCCTGACGAAGAACCTCTACTTGGTCTGGTTTAACCTGATAGATGTTATTAACCTTATAGGTATATTTAATTCCATTAGACGTTATAAAAATACTTGCCCCAGGTTGAATTGTGGGAAGAGTTGAAAAAATACTGGTGTAATCTAAAGGGTCAAAGAATTGAGGAAGAGTAGAGTGGCCAAATATAACAGGGGAGCCGTATTGACCCGGAAAAGCCGTCTGAGGATAATGAACCAAGCTTGCCATCAAGTCTTCGCTGTCTAACCTAACTGTTGCCTCTTCAATATCAAGAGACGGAATAGAGATGCTATATTCGTTAATGGTCAAGTCGGCAACTGGAATAAAAGCAGAAGTAGGTGAATCAACAAACCAATTACTTGCTCTAGTGTAATTTACTTGGCCCAATATAGAAACCGAAGAAGATTCAGCAACGTCAGCGGCTAGCGACTGATAATTTAACGGAGAAAGAAGACTACCAGAAGAGCTAGAGAAAGGTTTTTTAGAAAAGTTATAATTAACTAAGGGCCAGATTACAGTAGCCACCAAACCAAGACCAATGGCCGATATTAAAGTAGGTAAAAAACGAATCTGGTTTGGAATGGTATGACCAGGTGAAGGATTTTCATTGGTTGATTTTTGGTACTGATATAACATAAAACAACTTATCTTAAGGTGGTAATCTCCAAAGAAACTCTGTTTTTATTTAAAGGAATATAGTTAGATAGAAAAGGAACATTTGGCTTAATGATAATCTTGGTACTTTCGTATCCCGGAATTGTTTCTAAAATATTTTTAAGTTTATTAACAGACTTACCTTTTAGTTGAGATATGTAACGATCTTGGTCAATAACCGGAATAAGTAAACCCTTAATGTTTGCTTGAGTCTTGTAGGTTTCTGCATCCTCGTTTTCTTTCGGAGCAAGAATTGCAATACTGATTTGGTCGGGGAGAAGATCCATACCAGGGTTAGTTTTCGGAATTAATTGGCTACTTAGTTGGTTGATAATTTCCGCAGTTGAGTAAAGTAAAACCTTGACCTGTCCAGTTAAATCAAGTTCTACTGTGCTGGCTTCATCCCCCACCTCCTTAGAAAATTCCTTTTTAGAGTACGAAAGTTGACCTATTACCACACTTGAAAGATTGGGGTCTTGGTCTTTTACCTTTGAGTCGATCTCGGATATAACCTTTTCTGAGGCTAATTCAAGCAGTTTCTGCTGATCATCTTCCGAGACGGCTTTCACGGTTCTAGATGAACCACCAGTAAAGTCATTTTCGGCACCAGCATAAATGTTTGCCCTAGAATGATTGCCAACACTAAGTTGTGTTCCCTTGGAAAGATTGTATCTTGTTCCTATACTGGTAGCGGTTACAGAAACATTTTCTGATTTACCGTACTCTTCTCCTGTTTTGAAACCATTTTCATCAAAGCTAGCACTGGTAGAAGCTACTGTGGCAGATGAGTTGATTAGAAATATTAAATTATCTGATTCAATTTCTGTTCCTGCCTTAACTGTAATTTCGTCGTCGGTTCCATTATAAAGAGTAACGGTTCCTGTGGCTTTATCTCCTACCAACGTCTCACCAGTGGTAGAGATTGACTCAGAGACCGAGGCGGTAAGTGTCTGAGTATTAACTGGCAAGTTGATACTGTCTGGCATGGTTTCACCTCCATAGTAAACGTCGACTGTTTTTTCCAGAGCTGTTTCCTTAACGGCAATGGTTATCTGGGCCGTTGCTAGTGCAAGATAGCTAATGGTTAAAAAAACGGGGATAAGTAACAAAACCGCAACTATCACAAAGCCTGATTTCTTTTTTGTGCTGGTTAACTTATTTTTTAGTAAACCACTGATGTTTTTGAAATAATTGGGGCGGTTTTTTTTTGGGGGGGGACTCGCATCCGCGAGAGATCCTTCGGCAGGCTCAGGATGACTTGGCGGTAGAAGTGGTTCTTTGGTTGTAGCTTTTTCAACTTCAAAACCAAAACTAGACAGATTGTCATCAGGGTCTGATACCAAAGATGGTTCAGGAGTCACGCTGACCGAAACTGCCTCTGACCCCCCAGCCAAGGCTATGGCTTCTATGCTAAATTCTGCTGGCAAGACCTCTACTTTAGGCAAGTGAAGAAATGGCAATTTGTCTTGCCATGGGTAAGAAAGTAGTTGTTGTTGCTCGTTTTCCAGATTAGACCCGTTAGTTAAAACAAAGCGAGATGGCAGTTGATCTAAATTTAGCCTTGCTAGACCTTCTTGAACATCTTTATTTAATTCTCCAGAACGACCAACCTCTTCTAAAGCTTTGATTTTACCTAACTTAACTACGACTACAGTGACCTTATCTGGGTAAATCTCTAGAAGGACAGCAGAAGGAGGAACACCCTCTTTCTTTTTTAGATGATGAATAATTGCCTGAACACTAGTTACCAAACCTATTGGTTTTAAACCCAACTCTGTCAAAACGTGTTTTATTAAACTTGTTTTGCTTGGGTGGATTTTATCGCCTTCTAACCATGGTTCCGGAAGACCCAGAATAACTTTAGTTGGTTTTTTCTCCAAGTCTTTGGTGGCCATAGATAATGAGGCATCAACCCCGTTTATCAACGATTCTTCTGAGTCCCACAACTCAAACGAACCCATAGAAGCAATTACGGGCTCGTTCCCTTCCATCTTCCAAACGGCAACTTTAATAAGGGATTCGTGTATTTCTAAAGCTAGAAAATGTTCTTGCTCTGGAGCTTTTTTTTGGTTTGTTAGAATTTTTTTTAGATTCATTTCAAGTAAAGTCGTCTAAGGCCTTGACCTAAAGCCTTTTGTTTATCTATCTTAATCTTACCAATTTTGCCAGTACTTGTTACGTGGGGACCGCCACACAGTTCTTTAGAGTATTCTCCAATAGAGTAAACGGTTACTTGGTCGGGGTATTTTTGTTTAAAAAAAGCCAACACTCCAGAGTCAATAGCCTCTTGGTATGGCATTTCCTTTTGAGTAACAAGCAAATCCTCTTCAATTTTTTGCTTAATTATTTTTTCGATTTTAAGTATTTCTTTTTCCGTCAATGCTTTGTTGTGAGCAAAATCAAACCTTAACCTTTCCACGGTAATGTTAGAGCCAGACTGTTGTACGTGGTTGCCCAAAACGTCACGCATCGCTTGATGAAGTAAGTGAGTGGCGGTGTGGTATTTTGTGGTGGTCTCTGAATGGTCAGACAGTCCTCCCTTGAACATACCTGCAGAAGCAGTTCTAGATTTTTGCTGATGTTTTTCTTTAATCTTAACAAAAGCTTTCTCGTCTAACTTTAAACCTTTTTCGGATAATATTTCCTGAGTGATCTCAAAAGGAAATCCGTGAGTCTGAAAAAGATCAAAGGCAAACTGAGCGTTAATTTTTTTTGCATCGGTTTTTTCAATTAGGTTAAGCCCCTTGGTTAATGATTTTTGAAACTTATTTATTTCTTCAACAATTACTGGTTCGTCTACGAGCCCACTGAAACTGTTTGGGTCAAGCTTGCCGGTTAGCTGTCTGAACTTAACTGCAGAGCGGCGGATTAAGCGACGAAGAACGTAACCTTGTTGTTTGTTTGAAGGCACAAGATCACCCTCAATCATGGCCTTGGCAGCCCTAAGATGATCGGCCATGATCCTCATTGGAGCCCGATTCTCGCCTTGATATTTTTGCCCCGTGACCTGTTCAATTAATTGAATTAGGGGTTTAAAAATATCGATTTGAAACATGTCAGGTGAGTTTTGAACGGCTTGGGTCAAGCGCTCTAAACCGCCACCAAAATCAACGTTCTGTTTAGGTAGTGGTTTAAATGTACCATCTTCTTGTTTCTCGTACTGCATAAAAACAGAGTTACCAATTTCTACAAAACGACCACAGTCACAGTTAACATGACATTTTTTACCAAATTTAGAGTTGTGTTTGATTTGGGTAAATTCAAAAAATATTTCTGAGTCAGGGCCACCAATTTCACCCGGTGGCATATTTTCTGGGGTACCAGATCTAGACCACCAGTTCTTAGTAGCGTCGTAAAAATGAATATGGTCCTTTGGAACACCAATATCTTGCCAGATTTTAAAAGACTCTCCGTCTTTGGGAACGTCTTTATTGCCCTCAAAAAGGGTAACGTGAAGTTTCTCCCTAGGGAGGTTTAGTTCCCTGGTGAAGAATTCCCAAATCCAGGTTAGTTGTTCCGTTTTAAAATAGTCCCCCAATGACCAGTTACCAAGCATGTCAAAAAAGGTGGTATGCCGATTGTTGCCAACTTCTTCAATATCTTCAGCTCTAAAACAAGGTTGAGAGTTAACCAAACGATTACCCATAGGATGAGGTTTGCCCTTAAGATAAGGAATAAGTGGCTGCATGCCAGAAGAAGTAAAAAGAGTGGTGGGATCATTTTCTGGAATTAAGGGAGCTGGTGGAATAATCTTGTGACCCTTGGAAACAAAGAAGTCTAGATACTTTTGGCGCAATTGATCAGCTGTCATTGTCATAACAAAATCAATTATAGCCTAATTATAGCCTAGCTAGAAAAAAAGAGTAACATCACACCTCTAAGGTGTGATTATTCATTCAATACTGAGGTGTTTGTTTTGTGCCAATTTTCTCTGATAATCAGCTTGACTAGAGATAAACTGCCAATGTTTTTTTGGGGATCCAATAAGGTCAAACAGTATCTTTATATTGCAAAGATACTGTTTATTTGCAATATACTCTTGTAGAGAAGACCGCGAATATGACCTTAGTTCATGTATATTCTTCACAATGGATGCAGAGAAAGGATTTAAATGAATATATCTTGAAGTGTGAAGAAGTTGCTCCTCGGACTCAATTAATACCGCTTTAAATTTACCTAAAAATATTGGTCCAATTCTTTTTTGTTGAGTATTGAAATATCTGGTGTAACTATTTTGAAGATTGCTCATAAAAATGGAAACTCCTTTATCTAAAACCTGCTTAATGAGAATGTGAAAATGATTAGGCATTAAGCAATAACTAACAACATGGACGTGCTTAGCTTCGCCTTTTATAGACTGTTTTATATCTGTCCTTTTCTTCTCAGTTAGTCTCTGTAAGTATGACATTCTAAGCGGTGGTGATAGATAACGATATAGCCACAAACTATCAATCATCCTTTGATAATGTTTTTGGTCGAGAAAGATATTTTGCCCATTTATCCCTTTATTGAAAACGTGGTAATACTGGCCTGTGATTAAAGGAGTCTTTCGTCCTGGCATAAGATTAACTATACAATAATCACACCTTAGAGGTGTGATTCTGATTATGAAGAAAAAAAAGTAGGAGAAGGTTTATGAAAGGGTTTAGCTGGTAGAGGTGGTGGGGGAGGCGGTGGTTCAGGAATTACTTGTGGTGGAGATGGTTCGTCAGTGGTTTTTGGGGCAAATAATTTGGTTAGGTCTTCTGGAATAGAGTCCAAGGCTTTTTTGGTTATTTTTTTGCCTTCTTCTGTACCCAAAAGTAAGGCTCCAGCTATACCAACGGTTAAACCTGCTATAAAGGCTGAAAATGAATTATCTAGAACTGGCTTTGGATGATCAAATTGTGTCATAGTTTGGAATGTCTACGGGCGGCGTTTTAGAACGATTGCGATTTAGAAAACCGGTAATGGTTTGAACAAGAGTGCTAGACTGCTTGAACCCCTCAAGAATACCAGCGATAGCCGTGGCTGGTTGAGATAATCTTTGTAAACTACTTTCAGCCGTGTCTAAAACCTTGTTAAATTTTAGCAAAGAGTGGCGGAGTTCCTTTAGAATAAGGATTAATTGGATACCAATGATGACAGCAGTGACTGTAAGCAAAGAAGTAGAAATAATAGAGATAGTCTGTGGCAGTGACATAACTTAAGTATGCTATTTTAGTCGCAGTATTGCAATAGCAGATTCCCGCCTGCCCGCCTAAATGCGAAGCTTTTGGCTGGGTCAACAGTAAAGCCTATCAATAAACCACATAACTACTTCATTGTAAAATTATCAGTTGACAGGGATCCCTCTATTCCGTCTTCGACCGCAGGGTCGGGACTCCAATCGGGATGACAACTTCTTTCGTCATTCTGCCTGTCCGCCTTTGGAGGAGTAAGTGAGTCTTCGAACGCATCCAGAATCAATTCTAGACAAGCTCCCGCTGAGCGGGACTCTGGCAGAATGACAGGGACGAAGAATGACAGGGGTCTAAATAAAGTGAACGATCGTTCATGTAAGTTGGTATAGAAAGTAGAGCTACGCCCCCAGACCGCAAATTTATTGACTGATGATGGTGATGGGAATGGTTTTTTTGCTGGTTCTGCCAAAGCGGTTGGTGCTTGTAATTTCTAGCTCCATCTCCATGGGAGGCAGAGAGATATTGGTGATAAAGTAACCCGAAGAGTCTGGCTCCAGCGACAGCGTAAAAGATGCAGCAGAACATTGGTTATTTGTGATAGTATAAGAATATGAGTGAAATCGGTGAGGGTATTCCAGAGGAGTATAGTGATCAAGAAAGAGATGAAAAGAGTGAAACTCGTAAATTTCTGGATGAAAAATTTAAACGTATACTGAAGCAAGATCGAAAAGAATTCCACAAGCTTGCGAAATCTCAATATTTTCACGGAAAGGATAGAGAGAATGATAAATACGTAGAGCAACTTTATACGTGGTCTAGTATTCATAAGCAAACCGCTGATACATTTAGCGAGATGATTAGGTTTGTAGGTCTTGATAAAAATATTCCAAAGGGACATGCTAGAATATTTAGGGGTGTTCAGTGGCCTTGGGATTCAGATAAGGTTTTAGATAATCAATACTGGATTGAAGATCCCAATGTTGCGCTTGATTATGCTCAATGGGGAGATATTGTTGTTATTGATATTCCTGAAGATAAAATTTATCGAGTTAAAGATTCGACCAAAGAGGGTGAGATACAGGTGCCCAATCCTGAGGATGTGGCCGAAGCTAGATTGCTAATTAGAAATGGAAGGCTGGCGGATCCAGAGCACCCCCCACGATCTAGTTTAAAAAGTTTGCTTTCATCTCTTTTAGGGGATCGAAATACAAAGCCCAAAAATTACAAATATTTACATGATGAATATGCAAAGATGGGTATTGAGCCTTTTGATTGATTTTGGGTGATAAATTATTGGGGAAATGCTAGTTTGCGGATTTTTATGGTATAAATAAAGGTATATGGAGGGAACACAACCACAACCACAAGAACCACAAGTTGAGCCAGGCACAATGACAGAGGCCTTGAGCGAGCGAGGTAGGTTGGAGCAGGAATTAAGGATGGACCGGACTAAACAGATGGCGGAAGTATGTAAAATAATGGATGAGAAGTTGTGGGAGGAAAATTCACCAGAAAGGAAGGCAAAAGATAAACAGAGTAAAGAGACTCAGGTCCAATTAAAACATGTGGCGGAACTGAAATCGGATAAGTATTCATCGGGTAAGAGATTGTCTGATGCGGGGAGAAAAAAGAGAATAAAATCTCCTGTCTTCCGCAATGGGACACCCTTGAAGTTTAGAAGTTAGGCACGATTGTGGATAACGTCATAGAGTAGTTTTTGTTCTTCATCCATCTTAAGTAGAGTTTTTGTTTTGACCTCTTCTCCAGGTAATTGGTATT
>JAHJQJ010000035.1 GCA_018819325.1 Patescibacteria group bacterium | reverse complement strand
TTTATTCAAATTCCATATTTATTGTGGGTGAGTTTTGCAACTGTTTTACAGTTAACCATCACTTATTTAAATCGCTAAAGTGTTGGTTCAATCACCAAAATAAAATATCATAATGAATACTTTACTAGAAGTAAAAGATCTACAGGTTAAACTTGACCATCAAGTCATTCTTAATGGACTATCTTTTAAGGTTAAACAGGGCGAAATGCTAACCATCCTTGGCCCAAACGGAACGGGTAAAAGTGTTTTGTTAAAAGTATTGCTCGGACTGCTTCCATATAAAGGAGAAATAATTTGGCATAAAAATCTTTCTATTGGATATTTACCTCAAAACCTAAATTACCTATCCGTTAAAAATCTACCCCTAACCGTTGAGGACTTTTTCAAACTAAAAGACCCCACGCTTAACCGCCAAAAAATTATCAAGGCACTAAAGGTTGTTGGTCTAAAACAATCTGTTATTAGAAAGTCTGCCAACACACTTTCTGGCGGACAATTTCAACGAATGCTGGTTGCTTGGGTAATAATTTCCAAACCAGATATTTTAATTTTAGACGAACCAACCACGGGCATCGATGTGGGCGGTGGCGAAAATATCTACTCACTTCTCAACATCCTTCGTAAAAAATCTCCTTTAACAATTATCATGGTAACCCACGACATTCACATTGTTTATGCCCACTCCGATAACGTCCTGTGTCTTAAGCGCAAAAATCATACTTGTTTTGGCAAACCAAAAACTATTCTAACACCACAAACACTCGAGGATATTTTTGGTATGAAAATTAAATTTTACCAACATCAATGAAAAAATTATTATGACTACCCAACTAGCTTTAAGTTTCACCAGCGGTATCATGATTAGCAGTTTAGCAGCCTATTTGGGTACTTTAATGTTATCCAAACGAATGTCAGTAGTAGCCGGCCCCATTGCACATTTGGCTTTCCCCGGTGTTGCCTTGGCAATCGTCTATGGTTTTAACCTAGCTTGGGGAGTTTTTCCATTTGTGCTAATTGGAGCCCTCCTCATTTGGATACTAGAACGAAAAACTAAATTACCCATGGAAAACCTGTCAGCTGTCATATTTGCAGTAGGGGTTGGGTCTTCACTCTTATTTTTACCCATAGGCGAAGCGGAAGAGGCGCTAGTCGGCAACATTATGCATATTACACCTACCGAAACCGCTATGATTATTATTTTAAGCCTGATTACTTTTTTCTTAATCAATAAAATTTACAACACCATCATGCTTATAAACATCCACGGAGACTTAGTCAAAGTAGATAAGAAAAATATTAGTATTTACAACCTTAGTTACTTACTGGCCATTGCCATTGTGGTAGCCTTGGGAGTCTATCTAGTGGGAGGGCTAATCACCGTCGCCCTAATTGCCATCCCCGCCGGAACATCAAGAAACATTAGCAAAAGTTTGTGTCGGTACAAATTTGCTGCTATATTTTTTGGTATTTTAGGCACCATTGCAGGAATTATTCTTTCGTTAGTTTTACATCTACCCACCGGACCCATGATTATTATATCTGGAGCATTTCTATTCCTAATTTCTCTAATATTTCAACAACGACAGAACTTAGGGTAAAATACACTTAGTAGGTCCGGTGGTGGAATTGGTATACACGCAACACTTAAAATGTTGTCTGCTTTCGCAGGTGCGGGTTCGATTCCCGCCCGGACCACAAAATATGAATATATCAGAATATTTTGTTTTATGCAAAAAATTGTAGAGTGTGTACCAAATTTTTCAGAGGGCAAAGATTTAAAAATTATAAATCATATTTTTGATGCTGCCAAATCTATTAAATCCGTTCGTGTTTTTGAACTAGAATACAATACTTCACATAATAGATGTTTGTTTACAATAGTTGGATCGCCCGATGATGTTTTAAATTCTGTTTTTGAGGCAATCAAAAAAGCTACAGAATTAATTGACATGAACAAACACCAAGGTGAGCATCCAAGAATCGGGGCAACGGACGTTGTTCCTTTTGTTCCTGTGTCAGACATAACAATGAAAGAATGTGTAAAGCTATCCAAAAAACTTGGAGAAAAAATTGCAACAGAACTTAAAATTCCAGTATTTTTATATGAAGCCTCAGCTACAAAACCAGAAAATAGAAATTTAGCCAACGTTAGAAAAGGTGAATACGAAAGATTAAAAATTAAAATGAATAAACCTGACTATGGCTCAAACAAAATACATCCAACTGCTGGTGCTATTGTAATTGGAGCAAGAAAATATTTAATTGCCTATAACGTTAATTTAGACACTACAGATGTAAATGTTGCAAAACAAATTGCTAAAAAGATAAGAGAAAAAGACGGGGGGCTGAAAGCGGTTAAGGCATTAGGATTTAAAGTAGATGGTTTCGCCCAAATCTCTATGAATTTAATTGACTACGAAGTAACTAATTTTGATATGGCGTATAGAGAAATAGAAAAAGAGACAAAAAAACTAGGAGTTGGGATTATAAATTCAGAAATTTATGGTATGATTCCTCTTGAAAGTTTAGTGAAAACTGTAAAAAATACCTTTAAAGTAGATAGCTTTAAATCAGAACAAATTTTAGAAAAAAAATTATGGGAATAATTAATTCTCAGACTTTAAAAAAATTCCAAGAAGAACTAGGAAGTAAGAATCCAACTCCCGGAGGTGGAGTAATGGCAGCACTCGCTGGATCTTTTGCAGCTAGTTTAATAGAAATGGTTTGCAATTTAACAATTGACA
>JAHJQJ010000034.1 GCA_018819325.1 Patescibacteria group bacterium | reverse complement strand
GCCTACCAGGATTTTATTGTGATTGTTTTGTGGGGTGATTATAAGGGCGGTGCCTAGTCGTCTAAAAACTCCTTCTTTAATTTTTCTCATTACTCTGTGGGTGGTGCTAAGGGTGGGTTTAAGGGAAGCAGGGACGTGTTGACGGAAAAAGGTTTCTAGGGGTAGCTGGGTGTCTAGTAGCCGACTTAAGATAAGTAAGACTTCTGACAAATTGCTGTTGGGGCCGGCTGTCTTGACTAACCCCACCCCACCCCAACTGTTGATTAATCGGTGATAAGTAGGGGCGCTGATGGGAAGATTGAAATTATGTTTTCTAAATACACGGTCTACAGAACCAAGTTTAAGGTATTCGGTGATGAAGAACTTGTCTGTCCAGATATTTTTTTTTGGTTTAGGCATGGGTGTTAATTATTATATACTTAAGATATGTGGAAGTCGGTTGTAAGGATTTTATTGATGATAGCTTTAGTTTATGGTTTGTTTAGAGCTGCACCGTTGATTGTGCCTTCTGTTGGGGAGGTGGTTAAAAATTCTGGAGTTACCCAAGGAGCTATTTTGGGTAAAGCTACGGATTATGTAAATAATTTATTGGGTAATGAAGTTGAAGATAAAGGCGATGAAGAGACGGAAAATATTGTAGATGAATTGACAACTAAGACAAGAGAGACCGTGACTGATAAGGTGCAAGAAGAGGCGGATAAAGTTAAGGAAGGGGTGAAAGAAGCAACTAATGAGCAGTTTTGTAAAACAATTTTAAAAACGTTAGAGGATGAGTGTGGTAAGTATTATTGTGAGTGAATATTATAGGTTTTGAGCGGCTGCGGGAAATCGAATCCCGATCCTTTCCTTGGCAAGGAAAAATAATAGCCGTTATACGACAGCCGCTTGTGTGTTAATTTTATCATGAATAGTGAGTTTTAAGGGGTGTTAAATAGCCTTGAGTTTGTCTAGCAATAATATGTTTTTGTTTTTTTTGCTACGTTCAATTAGCTGTTTATGAAAGCCAGATTTACTTGAGAGAACGAAGTATTTTTCGTATTTATTATCAAATGTTGTGACCTGCTGGGCTTTGGCATAAAGCTTATTAAGTTCTTTATCGGTCATTTGCATGTTTGACCATTTGGCCTCCATAAATACAATCTTTTTTAACTTTTTATTAAAACCTAGCCCATCAATTTCTACTTTTGTGTCCCAGTATCTACCAAATCGTTCAAATGGAAATAGATTTTTTTGATGATGCATCAAGTATTCTCTAGACACTTGCTCAAAAACGATTGCTTCTAGAATGTGTGCGTACTGGGAAAACCTTTTTTTTACTTGTGATAAATTTCCAATTTCTAGATCACTGTTAAATGCGTAGATGTATTGGAACCAAAATCGTACGAAGTTTTCGGTTAGTATGTATATACCCTTGCGTGATTTGTGGGGCTTATCTTCGGTGACAGGTACTTCTCTTTTTACAAACTGGAGTCGAACTAGAGTATCCATGTATTTATTCACCAGTTGCGGTTCTAGTCCGGTGGTGTTGGCTATCTCGTTTGTTTGTGTTTTTCCCCAGGCGATGGCTTTAAGAATGGCAAAGTAGTTGTTTGGGGTTCTAAGTTCTTGTTTTAGGGTGGTGTTTACCTCGTTGTGATATAGACCTTGTTTGTCCCAACACAGTTTTTCTACGGCCTGTGTTGCTGTGCTAAATTTTGCAAACTGTTCCATGTAGGCTGGCATACCTCCGGTGATGGAGTAAAAGCTCATGAATGACAGAAAATTTTTATTTGGGAAGAATTTTTGGGCGGCGATATAGTTCATGGATTCGATAAGCAATTGTCCGGTTAGTCGACCATAAAGTGGAGCTTTGTAGGAGAGTAGTTCTGACTCCATCATTGACATGCTTGAACCACAAAGAATTAGATACATGTTTGTTGACTTGATTTGTTCATCCCAGATTTTTTGAAAAATACTACTGGTAGCTGGGTCGGTTTCTATTAAGTAAGGATATTCGTCAAGAGCAACAACGAATCGTTGGCTTTTGGCTTTTCCTTTGAGATATGTGAATGCTTCTAGCCAGTCGTCAAAGCCTTTGTTGGTAACAAATTCATCGTTGAAGTAGTTACCGACCACTCTGGCAAATTCTAGCAACTGTTCTTTGTGGGTGCGCTTGTCTGCTAAAAAGTAGATACCCTTGCCGTCTTTTATAAACTGTTTGATAAGTTCTGTCTTGCCCACCCTTCTTTTGCCATGGATGACCACTAACTGAGAAGATTTTTCTTGCCAGAGGTCATTTAATTTTTGTAGTTCTGCACTGCGATTGATAAATTTCATTGAGTATATAATTGGTTTAAAACCAATTATATACTACTAGATATATTTAGTATACTCGTAAGTATATTACTCGTAAGTATATTAAATCGGGGTCTTTTCCTTTCCTTTAGTTAACTTTACTTAAGCCAAAATTCTTGATACCAGCAATGGTTTTGGTAAAGGCAGTTTGCAACGCTAATATATTAAAGGGATTATTAAAATATTTTTTTGTCGACTATACTTCAAAAATTTCAATAAATAGTCAACTATCAATATCTGTTGTAGGTTATCTTGCTACCAAAGTAACCCGCCACATTGGGGGAACCCACCTCCAGTACCTAAGAGGTAGTTGTGTAGAAACACAACACGCGCCCTTAAGAAGTCGAATATATCAAAACCCCAACACATAGGAATGTGAAGGGGTTCGTCGGTTGGCGCCTTAACTCAAAGGCACCGCCAACCGTCTCACTGTAGGTCATGTTTTTTGCCACCACCACTACCCAATCAAAACCACGCCCGCGGTAGGGCTATCGCCCAAATTTTACCGCTTGGGCTACATTCTCCGAACAAAAAATCTTAAAAGGCAAAAAACATTCCTTAAAGCAGAGTAATCAAGAAAGAGGGGGGCTTCGGTTTTAGCTCTACCAAAACAACAACCATCACCTAGCCCCAAGAAAATACAAATTCATCGTAACCTATAACTTGCTTTTTTCATTCTAATTTGGTATATTAAACACATCTTTGTTTCTACTTCTCAGCACGTTTATATTTTAGTTCAAAAGGAGACCCAAGATGAAGTTTAAGGGTAATAAACAGTTGCTAGATTGTCCTTTTTCCGCTGTTTCCACACACCCCATAGTTTCTTGAGGTCTTGCTTGGTTTTTGTTCTGGTAAAGACGAGATACCAGAAGAGAAACGAAGCTTGTTGAAGTGTCTT
>JAHJQJ010000033.1 GCA_018819325.1 Patescibacteria group bacterium | reverse complement strand
ACGAGTACATTACTCCACACTCCGCTTACTTCCATCCCCGCAACCTCTACCCCCAAATCAAAACCATCTTACAAAACTAATCCTAGTATATAATCAATTCATGAACAAAAACCTAAGCTCCATGCAGGGCATTTTTTGGTCAAGGTCAGCAAACAAGCTGGATCTACAAACAGACAAAAACTACATTATCCACCAAGTCTTAATGTATGGTTCCCTAGAACAAATTGA
This sequence comes from Patescibacteria group bacterium, assembly GCA_018819325.1. Taxonomy (GTDB): domain Bacteria; phylum Patescibacteriota; class Microgenomatia; order UBA1400; family MFAQ01; genus JAHITH01. Next base: position 21,905 of record JAHJQJ010000033.1, on the reverse strand, counting down.
CTGGCTTAAAAAAACCTACTCCAGTCAAGAAATCAACCAAGTTTTCATCAACCATCCAAAAAAAATCTATACCCCTCCAGCCTTTAATTTTATTAAAAACTATCTCTTAAAACTCACTCAACCATTAGATCAAAATCTCTATGTTAAAGTTACATCTTGATATTCTAGACAAAAAAAGACTACAAGTTTTTCAGCAACTACAAGAAGTTTGTCAAAAAAATTGGATTTTGGGTGGAGGCACAGCCATTGCTTTGCAACTTAATCATAGAAAGTCTTATGACTTCGATATTTTTCTACCCCATGAGGTTCCAACAAACCTACTTACAACCATTAATCAAGCTTTTACAAGTTATAAAATACGCCCCACCATTGACACAAAACAAGAACTAAGCTTGCTTCTAACCGAACAAATCAAACTCACTTTTTTTTGTTTCCCTTTCCCTCATTTACATCCACCTATTAAATCCAATTCTATAAATCTGTTTTCATTAACAGATCTAGCAAGCAATAAAGCCTATGTCATTGGTAGAAGAGGAGAATGGAAAGATTACGTCGACCTTTATTTCTGCCTCTTAGGCAAACATGTAAATATCTACACCATCCTCAAGGAAACCGAACAAAGATTCAAAGGTAATTTTGATAAAAAGCTCTTTTGGGAACAATTAGTTTATTATCAAGACCTCAAAGATTTTAAAATCGACTATGTTGGCAAAACTACTTCTAAAAACACTATTCAAAATTATTTTGAAGATCTAACAAAAACCAAATTTTAATACTAAACTAATATACTTAACCCAATGTCTGCCATTTTTACCATCTATATCTATCAACCGTTTTTAAACATACTAGTGGGCATTTACTGGCTTTTGGGTCAAATTACCAACGGCCAGCCAGATATAGGTATCGCCGTAATAATCTTTTCAGTCATTGTTCGTATAATAATGTTGCCTTTAAATCTATCCGCCGATAAATCCGAAAAAGAAAAACGCGAAATAATGAAAAAAATCAACCAGATTGAGGCAAAATACAAAGGTCAACCAGCAGTTCTTAAGCAAGAAACCAAAAAAATCCTAAAGTCTAACCCCGGCACTCTCATATCAGAAGGATTCACCTTAACCATCCAAATAATTATCGTTCTCATGTTGTACAGAATCTTCAAGACCGGTCTAGAAGGGGCCGATCTTCACCTTCTCTATCCATTTCTTCCCGCTGTAGACACTCCCATTAACCTAATCTTCTTAAATCAGTACGATCTTTCTGTTCCAAACATGTTTCTCAATCTAGTTCAGTCTGCTTTAATTTTTGTCGTCGAAATACTACATATGCTTTTCTCACCTATAAAAAGCTCCAGAAAAGAATTTCTAAGCTTGGCAATATTTTTACCTGTGATTTCCTTTATCCTTTTTGCCATGCTCCCAGCTGGTAAAAAAGTCTTCATTATCACCTCACTTATATTCTCCATTTTCTTATTGGTAATAAAACAAGTCATTTTCTGGTATCATTCATTCTTAGGCAGTCCTTCTGCCAAAAGTTAATAATTTATACATATGGCAGATTTTGATAAATTAGTTGTTTCATTCTTGGTCGACGAAGTTGTTGGTGGTTTTTTTATCTCCGTTCCACCCGGACACGTAGCCTGTGTCTACGACCGTGGCAGGGGAGTTCTAAACAGAGTTTTAAGCCCGGGCCTTCATCTAAAAATTCCTTTTTGGCAAGTAGCCAAGCTTTTTAATGCCCAGATCCTAGAGTACACCATTAGAGAGTCTCTTGACTTAAAAGACAAAGAAGTCTTAGGAGACGAACCAATTCTAACCACCACCAAAGACAATCAAAGCGTTTCTGTAGAAGGTTCCATTCTTTTTAGAATAGATAAGCAAAACGCCCCAGAACTTTGGGAAAACATTGGTGATAACTTTGTCTCTAAAGTAATTAGACCTTATTCAAGATCAAGAATAAGTAACATCTTCACCCAGTTCAACTCAGAGAACCTAATTCAAAGCCGTGGTGAAATAGAGAAACTTCTTAAAAACGAGCTTACCAAACTATTTGAAGACAAAGGTCTAAATGTAGAAGGAGTTTTACTGTCTCGCCTCAAAATGCTCCAAACCAAAGAAAAAGAACAAGTAATTTTCCAAGCACCCGTTCCCCAACAATAACCTCCCTCGTCATCCCGGACTTGATCCGGGATCTATATAATTTTTTTCGCTATAATTAAAACCAATGTCCACCTTACCAGATATTTCTATTCTAGAGGTTCGCCCCGCCAAAGATTCAGAAGAGACCGTAGCAAATTTTACCCATTTTCTAGCTTCTCTTAACTCTAGTCTAAAATCATCGTTTCTAGATAGATTTCTGCACCGTCAGCAAACAATCTCTCTAGAACTAGCTTGTCTTAATCAAGCTATCTATTTTATTATCACCTGTCCAAAACACCTTGAGTCTCTAGTTAAATCCCAAATCGCCGCCCAGTATCCTACCTCTATTATTACCCTCATGAAAGACTATCTTCCAGCCTGGATGAGTCATGGTCAAATAAGTTTGGGTCAACTGTTCCTTAGCCAGCCTTCATATCTACCTTTAAGTACCGTTACCGACTCCACCCCAGATCATTTAGCCGCCGTTATTGGTGTTTTGTCTCGTTTGTCTACTGGGCAAGCCGCCATTGTTCAGCTTGTTTTTGCTTCGGCCCCCAAGTCTTGGTTAAGAACTGCCCATAGCATCTTAAATCCACCTCCACCTCCACCAGAAACACCAGCCACTCCACCCCACCCTCAAAAAGCCCAGATTGAACTTAAAACCACCCAGTCAGTTTATTTTACAGATGTCCGTCTAATTACCATAGCGGGTAATAAATCAACTAGTCAATCAATCTTAAGTCAACTGGCCGGTTCGTTTGGCGTTTATACCTTGTCAGAAGGTAACTCTCTTGCCCTTAAATCTCCGAATCAAAATTGTGAACCAAAACTAAAAAAAGCCATTCTAAATAGAAACATGAAACTTGCCCCCAAAGGCCAGTACTTAAACATTCTAGAAATTGCCTCTATTTTTCACTTACCAAACAATACCTTGGCCGGTCTTAAAAACATTACCTGGGGCAAGACCCTAAAAGGGGAGGCCCCTCAAGACCTACCCGTTGCAGGTTATTTATCAGACCAAGATAGGGCCAAGATAAACTTTTTTGCCACCACAGAGTTTAAAAACAACGTTAGTGTCTTTGGTATCAAAAAAGGGGATGACCGTCGTCGCCATATGTACATCTTGGGTAAGTCTGGTACCGGTAAAACCACTCTTATTGCCAACATGGCAATTCAAGACATCCAAAGTGGTCACGGTGTAGCCATCATCGATCCTCATGGTGATTTATCAGAAATTCTTTTAGACCATATTCCAGAAGAAAGAATAAACGATGTGGTTTACCTAGATCCCTCAACCAAAGACATCTCCTTTCATTTAAACCCCTTAGTTGTCAAAGACAAACAGCATCAAGAACTAGTTGTTTCAGGTATTCTTTCAATTTTTACCAAAATCTGGGCCAACGTCTGGTCTGCCCGTATGGAATATATCTTGCGAAACACGCTACTCACCTTGGTAGAAAAACCAGGCTCAACTCTTCTTGATATTCCCAAACTTTTAACCAACCCCAAGTTTAGAAACGATTATCTAGAATCTGTCAAAGACGAAGTAGTTCACGAGTTTTGGAAGAAAGAATACGACAAATATTCAGAAAAATTCCAGTCAGAGGCCATCTCTCCCATCTTAAACAAAGTCGGCCGTTTCACCACCAGTAGGTTAATAAGAAACATAGTTGGTCACGAACACTCTACCGTAGATGTAGAAAATTTAATGAATCAAGGTAAAATAATTATTCTAAATCTTGCTCAAGGCAAAATAGGGGAAGACAACACCGCTCTTTTAGGAGCCATGTTCATCACCCAAATGCAGATCGCCGCCATGAACAGGGTCCACATACCCGAAGAACAGAGAAATGACTTTTTCTTATATGTTGATGAGTTTCAAAACTTCGCTACCGAATCATTTGTAAAGATTCTTTCTGAAGCCAGAAAATTTAGGTTGAATCTAATTCTAGCCAATCAGTACACCGCCCAGCTTCCAGAAGAAATCCAAAAGGCCATTTTTGGTAACGCTGGCACGGTGGCTACTTTTGTAGTGGGTGCAGACGACGCCAATCAGCTAATAAACGAGTTAGGTAATCAATATACCCAAGATGACCTAGTCGCCTTGGGTAAATACCAAATAGTTATTAAGTTATCAATTGATGGTCGAATCTCCACTCCCTTCCCTGCCTATACCTTACCTGTTCCAAGTACCGAAAACCAAAACCGTTCTAAGGTTCTTCAAGCTAGTCACGACCAATACTACAAAGAAGTAACGGAAGAAGACTTCATCGCCCCAGTCTCCCAAGGGTCCAAAGGTTCCGAACCTTCGGCGGTCCGCAACGCAGTGAAGGATGGTTCGGAACCTAAAAAACAACCAGTAGTTGGCAAAACCTACCAAGGCACCATCGACAACCTCAAAGACTACGGCGCCTTCGTAGAGTTCCTCCCCGGCATTAAGGGCCTGCTTCACATCTCTAATCTCCCCAAAGGCTATCTTGAAAAAGCCAAAAAAGGCGACGCAATAGAAATAATCCTAAAAAAAATCGACGACCAAGGCCGTTTCGACCTCTCCATGGCACAACCCACCTCTTGACAAAGCTCTCAATATAGTTTAAACTAATACTAGAAAGTACCCATAATAAGATACTTAAGCTACATGAAACAAACTATACTTACGGTAAAACAAAGCAAACTTCTTGAAGATCTAATTGTCAAACACGGACAGATTGTCACTTCAGAGCAAATCTATATCGAGGCTAAAGGTTCGTGGGATCAACAACAAGCTAAAAAAATAATCACTAAACTTGTTAGCAACGGTTGGTTGATACGTATAAAGAGGGGTTTGTACGCTATTTCTAATTTTAGCAATAGAGGATTTTTATCACTTTCACCCTATACCGTCGCCAACTTACTTGTTAAAGATTCCTACGTTTCTTTTGAAACTGCTCTGGCTTATCACGGCATGTTTGACCAGCTCATAGACAAGGTAATTTCAATTTCTCAAGTTCGTTATAAAACGGTAAAACTTAATACTACAGAATACGGCTTCATAAACACCAAAGATAAATTCTTTTTCGGTTGGCAAGAAGTTAAAATAGATAACAGAACAGCGCGTGTGGCTACAATGGAAAAAGCACTAATCGATACCGTCCACTTTCATAAGAGTAAGTACTCAATAGATTTGGTAATCGAAAAAATGTCTAAATATCAAACCAGCTTAAATATAGCTAGGTTATCAAAGTATGTAAGTAAAATGTCATCAACCACAATCAAGATTTTTGGTTATATTTTTGATTTGTTAAACATAGACTCCAGTTCATTACATGAACTGGTCAAAACCAACAAGGGCACACACTGGATGCTTGTTGGTGATAAAAAATTTAATGCCAAATGGCGAATGTACTACGACGAGTATTTTGATAAATATCGGTTGGACAAATAAAACTAATGATCACACGGCAACAACTTGAAATAATTAATCGTAAAAGCCTTAAATATCCCCTCCATGTTGCGGAAAAGGATTATTTACTTGCCCTAGTTTTACAAATTATTACCACTTCATCCTTGGGAAAACACCTCATCTTCAAAGGTGGTACAGCCCTCCATCATTGCTACTTAAAACAATATCGTTTTTCAGAAGACTTAGATTTTTCTTCTAACCAAAGTCCAGTATCACTAGAGAATTTACGGAATCTCTTTAACAAGGTTCATTACCTAAATATTAAAAAAGACTACTTATCAAAAGCCACAGTAAAAATTGAGAAACTGCAATACATTGGACCGCTTATTCAACCCAACTCATTAAAAGTTGAAATTGATTTTTTACAGAATGTTGTTCTTCCTCCACAAACATTGATTTACCATAATGTTTGGGGTGTTGATTTTACAGTTCAGGTAATGGATATCAAAGAAATCTGTGCCGAAAAAATAAGAGCCATGAGTGATAGAGCACGATACCGCGATTTTTATGATTTAGCCTTAATCCTCAAAGAATATACCATTAATCTTGAAGAGATAATTCAACTTGTCAAGCAAAAAGAGATTCGGCAACCAATAAGTAAAGCCAACATAAAGGTTAACCTAGAGATCATTAAAACTCAAAAAGAAAAAGAAATGAATCAAATTTATTATTCAAGAAACATAGATGATACTACCATTAAGGAAATGGTAGATCGCTTACCTCTTGACAAACCACTCCCCGCCCCCCTATACTAGCAGTCTAGTTATTCAACTGCTTATCATATGTCTAAACAACTTAACGTTAAATCTCTAAACCCCGCCCCCGGCTTTCTTTTAATAGAACCAGCCAAACAAGAACAAAAAACAGTTTCTGGTATTTACTTACCAGACAGCCACGATGAAAAACCCCAGTACGGCACTATTTTGGCCGTAGGGAATCCAATTTTTGATAATGGTAAGGAAATTAAATCGCCCGCCAAAAAAGGTGCCACAGTGGTTTACAAAAAATGGGGTGGTAACGAAGTCCAGATAGGGGACACAGAGTACCAGTTTCTTAAGTTCGAAGACATTCTAGCAGTCGTTAACTAGTCGAACCGTCATTCCCGCGCAGGCGGGAATCTATATTAATTAAACAAACAAAATCATGGCCAAACAAATTACTTTTTCAGATGATGCTCGTCAAAAACTATTAGCAGGTGTAGACAAACTAGCCAAGGCAGTCGTCACCACTTTAGGTCCAAAAGGTAGGAATGTAGCCATAGACAAAAAATGGGGAGCTCCAGCCGTTCTACACGACGGCGTCTCCGTAGCCAAAGAAATCGAACTAGAAGACAAGTTTGAAAACATGGGTGCACAGTTAGTTAAAGAAGCCGCCAGCAAAACCAACGACGTAGCCGGAGACGGCACCACCACCGCAACCTTGCTCGCTCAACAAATTGTTAAAGCAGGCATGAGGCACATCACCGCTGGTGCTAACCCCATGCAAATGAAAAAAGGCATAGATAAAGCTGTAACGGCAGTCGTTGCAGAGCTTAAGAAAATAAAAAAGGATATTAAAGCAGACGAATGGCAGTCGGTAGCCACCATTTCCGCTCAAAATGAAACAGTTGGTAAAAAAATTGCCGAAGCACTTAAGCTTGTTGGCAAAGACGGTGTTATAGAAGTAGAAGAGGGTAGGGGTCTAGAAATGGAAATAGAACACAAAGAAGGCATGGCCTTTGATAAAGGTTACGCCTCTCCTTACTTCGTTACCGACCCAGCCAAAATGGAAGCCTCTATCGAAAATCCATATATTCTTATCACCGATCAAAAAATTAGCTCCATTAGCGACTTTCTTCCCTTTTTAGAGAATTTTGTTAAAATTTCTAAAAACCTAGTTATAATTGCAGAAGACATAGAGGGAGAGGCTCTAGCCACTCTGGTGGTCAATAAAATGCGTGGCAGTTTTAATATATTAGCCGTAAAAGCCCCAGCTTTTGGTGACAGCCGCAAAGCCATGCTAGAAGATATCGCCATTCTTACTGGCGGTACCGTTATTTCCGAAGACTTAGGCAGAAAATTAGACTCGGTTACGGTAGAAGATCTGGGTCAAGCAGACAGGGTAAGCTCAGACAAAGACAATACTTCCATAATCGGTGGTAAGGGCAATAAAAAAGACATTCAGACTAGAGTAGCTCAAATTAAAAATGAAATAGAGACCACCACCTCAGACTTTGACCAAGAAAAACTCCAAGAAAGACTTGCCAAACTAGCCGGCGGAGTTGCCGTAATCAGCGTTGGTGCCGCTACAGAGGTAGAACTAAACGAGTTAAAAGAAAGAGTCAAAGACGCAGTTGGTGCCACCAAGGCCGCTATAGAAGAAGGCGTTGTAGCCGGCGGTGGAGTGGCTCTTCTAAGAGTAGCCAAGATTCTAGACAAACTAGAAGGTGAAAACACCGACGAAGAAATAGGCATAAAAATCATTAAAGAAAGTTTATCTCAACCCCTGCGTTGGTTAGCCAAAAACTCTGGCGCCGACGACGGTTGGGTATTCAAAAAGGTAGAAGAAAATTCAAACGTAAACTACGGCTTCAACGCTGCCACCCTAGAGTTTGAAGATCTTCTAGAAGCGGGGATTATTGACCCAGTCAAAGTTACCCGTTCGGCTCTTCAAAACGCCGCATCTGTTGCTAGCATGATCTTGACCACAGAGGCCCTAATCACCGATCTGCCAGAAAAAGAAGACGCTTCCCCTGCCGGTAACCCCGGCATGATGGGCATGTAAAAAGCCAGACTAAAAATCAGTCTGTGAATTTGAAAGTAGAAAGGATTTGGTTAAACTCATTTATTGTTGAAGTACTTTTTTCGACCGAATCGCTGTCAGGATAACTCAGTGTAATTGAATAGGTAATATCATTAACCATAAAAACACCGATTGAATTAGATAACGAGTTAGACAAACCAATGGTGTGAGTATTGTTATAACTATTACTCTTTGAATATTGATATAGATTAATTCCATCTAATACAAATCCTTCGCCATCATAAGTTTGCCCTACACCTCCGATTCCATCCATATTTAAATACATTGTAATTACAGAATCATCTTTGGTTAGTTCTATTTTTGTATTGAATACTTTCTCACCTTCTTTTTGCCCTTGTTGCTCATTAACGGTCCAAACCAGTGGGTATTTAAAAGAAATATTGTGTGTAGTGTTGTTATATGTCCTCCAGTTTGCAGTTGGTTCAAATGTTGGTGTAGAAGAGGGCGTCAGCAGTGGGGTTAAATTTTCTGTGGGTGAAGGGGCTACTGAAAATAGTTGTTGTTTTAATTGATAGATCTGGTAGGCAAGAACACCTGTAACTGACAAAAACAAAATAACTAAAAAGACAAACAACCAAGGTATTTTACTTGATGGGGTTGGTTGGGTAAAAGGAATTTGGGTTTCTGGTTGACTAATATTAGGTTGTGGTTTAAAAACTATTTCATTTTCCTGCATATTAACAAAAGTATATCATTTATATTTTATTTGAAACATTCCAACTTATCCACAAAAAAACAACGTTTTCCACACAAAGTAAATAAGCCAAGCACCAATCTAAAATAGATTAAATTTGTTTAAAACTCTTATTTATTAGCCAATCTAACAGCTGTACTTAAATAGGTCATGGGGTTCAAGGCTGTAGTCTGATTTCTTATCTCCAAATGCAAATGGTATCCGGTTGTTCTTCCTGTTAAGCCAATTTCTGCCAAAATGGTTTCAGAGCTTACAACTTCACCTTCCTCTACCATTACCTTACCCACATGGGCATATAAACTAGTAAGACTCTCACCGTGGTCAATTAAAATACTTCTACCATACCCAAACCTAGTATTCTCAACTCTTAACACCATACCTGCCTGTATAGGGTAAATCTTAGAGCCCGCGGGGGCTGTAATATCAATTCCTGGGTGCCAACGACTAAACCCTTGAGATATTCCACTCATAGAAGGAACCGTCATTTTGAAATCATAGAAATGATCTTGTTTTTCAGTCTCGATCACTGCTTGGGTTGGTAGGGGAGAAAAGGCCTGTACCGTTCCTGAACTCTGATAAACTCCAGCCACCAACCAAACCGAACTAAAAGAAACACCCATAAAAGACATAAAACCACCCAAAACAGTTTTAAGCTTTTTAGTCTCCAACACAGGTCTTAAAAGTTTAGAAATAGGATGAGACGACCTTGTTTTTGGTAAAAAAGATATTACTGTCCTTAATATCATAAATCGGATTATTCATCCGAGAAGAGAACATAATACCACAAAATCCTATAACAGTCAAGTCCAGCCATGTAGAAAGTGATAAACTAATATCATGCCAAAAAACATCTTATTTAGAGCCGACCTAGACGTACCCATAAAAGATGGCAAAATCACCAATAACTACCGTCTTCAATGTCTTCTTCCCAGCCTCAATAAGCATTTAAAACAATCTAAAAAACTACTAATTATTGGCCACCAGGGGAGACCTACCCGAAGGAATGCCAAAAACTCTCTTTTACCCATCAAGAGAGAACTAGAAAGTCTGATACATCAGTCTATTTCATTTATTTCTGAAATAAAAGGAATAGGGGAATGGCAAAAAAACGACTCTTCAGTTGCTCTGCTAGAAAACTTACGATTCTTCCCCGGTGAAAATGGCCTAGATAGGGAATTCGCTCGTCAAATTACCCAAGACAGTAATTTATACGTTTATGAAGCATTTGCCCATTTTCACCCTTCTAGTTCCCTCCAAATAATACCCAAAATGTTGCCCACAATTACCGGGGAAAGATTTAATTTAGAGGTCAAAACTCTTACTCAAATTACAAAAAACCCCGATAGACCCATCCTTTTAATTCTATCTGGTACCAAAGAAGACAAACTCAAAATTGTGGACAACCTGAAAGACGTCTTCGACTCAATAATCATAGGGGGTCGCCTGGCCTCGCTAAACCTTCCTCCACACCTAAAAGCCGCCACTCTTTCTTCTAATGGCTTAGACATAGATAAAAACGCCATCACTCTTATTAAAAACCACATATCCAAAGCTAAAACCATTGTTTTAAACGGCCCCTTAGGCAGGTTCGAAGATGGTATAAACACCAAAGGTACCAAAAAAGTCTTATTAGCCCTTAAAAATTCCCCCGCTTTTACCCTTTTGGGTGGTGGAGACACCATAAACTCAATTAAAACCTTGGGCTTTAAATATACCGATTTTAGCTTCGTTTCCACCAGCGGTGGCGCCATGCTTGATTTCCTCACTACCGGTACTCATCCAGTCATCTCTGCTATATTTAATACATGATTAACTTCTCTATCAACGGCTTTGGCCGTATCGGCCGCTCCGCTACCCGTGTCTGGCTAGAAAGCCATACAGACAAACTTAATTTAGTAGCCATTAACACTTCTGGATCTCTTCCTATTTCAGGTTGGGCCAATCTTCTGAAATATGACACCGCCTATGGTCGCCTCCCCTACTCTATAACAGCAGAAGAAGTTTCCGACCAAGCTCCCTTAATTGGCTTTTTAATCATCCAAAAACCCAACCAAGTTTACAAGCTCCCAGTGTTAGCTCAAAGAGACCCAGAAAAAATTCCTTGGAGTAAATACCAGGCAGACATAGTTATAGAGTCCACTGGTGTATTTACCACTCAAGAAGAAGCTAGAAAACACCTAACAGCAGGTGCCAAACTAGTTATTATCTCTGCTCCTGCCAAAGGCGGTTCTGTGCCTACAGCCGTAATCGGGGTAAATGAAGACAGTATTGTAGGCAAAGACAGAGTTAATTCATACTCCATTGTTTCTAACGCTTCCTGCACCACCAACTGCGTTGCTCCAGTCGCCGCCGTTATGCACTCTAAAATAGGCGTTCTAAAAGCCATGCTTACCACCATTCACGGCTACACCGACGACCAAAAACTTCAGGACAACTCCCATAAAGACATGCGCCGTGCCAGAGCTGCCGCCCAAAACATCATCCCCACCACCACCGGTGCCGCTACCGCCACAACAGAAACAATTCCAGAACTCAAAGGCCTATTTCAGGGCCTAGCCCTAAGGGTTCCTGTAATTACCGGCTCGATCACCGACTTCACTTTTGTAACCAAAAGAACCACTTCTGTAGAAGAGGTCAATCAAATTTTTGTCAATGCTTCTCAATCCCCAATCTACCGTGGCGTTCTTGCTACCACAACCGAATCTCTTGTTTCTTCAGATATTATTGGCAGACCAGAATCCGCCATTGTTGATTTGGGTTTAACTAAGGTGGTAGACGGCACCTTAGTAAAGGTCATGGCCTGGTACGACAATGAATACGGCTACGCCAACCGCCTAGTAGAACAAGTCATCCAAGCCGCCGAAACTATCTAAAATCTTCCACCTCCGAGGTGGAATGTTTTATTTACTCCAATATTAATCTTTTAATTTCTTTCAACTGTTTTTGGTAGTCTGCTTGGTCACCAACAAACTTCCAATATGAGTGTTCATTGAATGGTGGTGACACTATCACTTCTTTTTTGCAAAACCCGCCATCAATCTTCAGGTATTCTTTTAAAGAAGACCAAGGATATAGTCTTAATTCTTTCAGACTATTTACCACACTTCCAGTGTGAGGATTCAAATGTATATATCGACTAACATGCATTAATTGTTCATCAGTTGTTACCCGTACAGCTTTAAATTGGTTCATAAACAGTTGCCCAGTTCTTTCTTGTCTTTTATTGTGATAACGTGTGTAACTATTTTGGAAGTCAGATAAATACTTAGACACACCGCCGTCAGCTAGTTGTTTTATCAGTAAATGAAAATGGTTAGGCATTAAGCAATAACAATATATTTCTACGAGTTTTTCCTGAGTCTGCTCAAAAATTTGTTGCTGTTTTTTGGTGGTTAATGTCAGAAAACGAGAAAGTTTGCAAAACCGATCACTAAAATGGTAAAAATCTATACACCTAACAGCTCGTTCATAATCTGTTTTGTCTGAAAATGTTTTCCTTCCGTCAATTCCTTTGTTAAAAACATGGTAAATACCCCCAGTAAATAGCGGTGTTTTTCTGCTAGGCATCTTAATTCATAATACTACAATCTTCCACCTCCGAGGTGGAATGTTTACTATTTGAGGCCGAGATGGGATTCGAACCCATGAATCGAGAGATTTGCAGTCTCCGCCATTAACCACTCTGGTACTCGGCCAGGTACATACATTTTACCATTCTGGTACAATCGGCTCATATGATAAAAAAAATTGGGCTTCTAATCCTGTCATCTATCGTTCTATCCGCCTGCACAATTCCTTTCTTTGGTAACAAAGCCGGAGTTCAAATTACCTCAAATCCACAAGGAATGGTTACCATAAACTCCGAGTCCTCTGGTCAGACACCAGTATATCAAGAAAACCTAAAAGCCGGCAGTTATGCAGTTAAAATCTCACCTTTAGACACCACTCTCCAACCTTGGGAGGGCAAAATTACCCTTACCGCAGGCACGATTACCGCAGTTGATCGTCAACTGGCAGTTACCCCAGACCAAGCTCATGGCCATACCTTATATTTTGAAAAACTCGATTCCAAAGACAAGGTAGAGGTAAACATAACCAGCTTGCCAAACACGGTCTCTGTTCTAATAGACGGTAACCCAGCTGGATTCACCCCGTTCTCCAGTAGCTCAATTGACTCAGGTGGTCACACCTTTACCCTTACAGCCCCGGGCTTTCAAGACAAAGTCATCAAGGCTGCTGTAGAGCCAGGGTTCAGGTTAAATATAAACGCCCAACTAGCTGGTCAAAAAATTGCAGACCTTCCCACCCCTACCCCAACTCCAGAACAAGCCACCCCTTCTGCTACGCCTACCAAGGCTCAAGAAACTCCTGCAGATATCACTCCACTTCCTAAACAATCCACTTCGTCCGCTGTTCCCAAGCCCTACGTTACTATAAACAGTGCTACTCTGGGTTGGCTCAGGGTCAGGCAAGAACCGTCCGCCACGGCCACAGAGATAGCTAAAGTAAACCACGGTGACAAGTTCCCCTACCTAAAAACCCAATCTGGTTGGTACCAAATAGAATACCAAACTAGCAAAAACGGCTGGATCTCCGCCTCCTACGCCACCCTCTTCGAATAAAATGCTAAACTATTTTTAATATGCAAGAAAACATCCAATCAGAAGCCCCAACACTTCCCACACAACCCTCTCTTACGAGTAAATCTCTCTGGTTCTTTGTTTCTCTAATCACCTTACTCCTCGCAATCATCGGAGTTCTAGCCTATCAAAACTACCAACTTACACAACAACTAGTCGAAAATCAGTCAATTTTATCTTCTTTAACCATTGCTCCTACTTCAATCCCAGACCCCATTTCACCTCAATCACAGAATATAACCGAAAGTGACGATGTTGTTCAGGAATCTGAATCTGAAGTAGTAGAACAATTGGTTTCAGAAAAAGCTATTGGGTATATAAAAAGGGTTTATGATAAAAACGGCAAAAGATTTTTGGATATTGACTACATCCAGTGGCTAAATTCAGAGGAATGCACGGCAAAAAAACTAAGTGCGCCTAATGGATATTGTATTGAAAATATAAACACCAAAATTAGGTCATTCGAGATTTCACAAAATGTCCAGATAAAGGTAGATACTTTAAGTTACACAGCTGATGGAAACTTTAATTTTGGTGAGTCAATATCTTATTTACCATTCAAAAATCTGTTCGCCGTTGATTCAAATTCATCGTTAAAAGAATCGTTGTATTGGGTTGTAGTAAAGGATAGTGTAATAACAAGTATTTCAGAACAATACCGACCTTAATTTGAATAATCTGTTTTTTCTCCGTCATTCTGGCTTGTCCAGAATCGATTCTGGATGCGTTCGCAAACTCACTTACCAGAATGACATGGGGTTTTGTCTTACATAGTATAAAATTCCAACAATTACCAACTTACCTACGCGATCGCGTCACTAAGTTGGTAGTTCAGATGCTTTTTTCATTACCTTTGTCCACAAATAATCATCAGGCAAAAGCTCTTTTGGTAAAAAAGGATCTTTCATTAACTCATCCAAATATTCAGATCTTCTCTTCTCATCATAGTTTTTCATTATTTTCCTATATTCAGTATTAATCTCATCAAGCCGCCAAATTTTTTGTGCAAACTCATTATCAGGTATTCCAACCACTCTTTTTGATTTGTGTGCACTACAATAATCTCTAATTCCTTGTTTGATCAAAAGTTTATCAAGCTTATCAATCACCGGATGAGGAGAAACCCAAACCGAAATTTGCCATTGAGCAAAACCAAGTTTCTTCAAAAAATTACGTAACGAATCTCTTTTACCCTTTTCGGTTTCAGGGAAATCATACATCACTACCCGCCAAAATCCATCCCATTTCTTTTTCCTCCATTCTAACAAAGGAAATTGTTCTAGCAATTTATTTCTTCCAACGTCTGTTAAGAGCAGATTATTTTTCTCCTGGTCAATTCTCTCTTTTTTTAGAAGTACCTCTTTGGCATATCTATAATTTCTTTCTCTTCCTGAGTGTAGATTCATTGCCCATCTTAAACTACCACGATAATTGCCAAAAAAATCTTCTGCAAACTCCAGAGCTAGAAGTAATAACATACTCGACCTCATCTACTCATCATTTTACACCAACTTACCTACGCGATCGCGTCACTAAGTTGGTAGTCGACGGCTAGCCTTCTATCCTACGTAGTACAAAATCCCAATTACCAGCACTCCCCAGATAGCAATAGTAGTCATTAAGGGCTTGTCAGACAACAATATTCTTTCTGGGCTTTCCCCCTCATCTCTCTCATAAATAAGTTGCAAATATCTCATTACCCCATAAACCACAAACGGCACCGTAATCATTAAAAGCTTCTCAGAAATCAGGGTTCTAGGCAAGGTTGACATTAGGGTCAACACTCTTCCGCTTGGTATTATTCTTGGTTGATTAAAGGTAAACAAAGCATAAGTTAGCCATGTAGCCGTGGCAAACATAGCCGTATATAGATTCAACAACTCATCGGTATATCTTTTTAAAGTGGTTCTTACATTTGCCGTTATCCCAGAGCCTAGAAGCAAGGTTCTTTCTCCTCTTCTTTTTCCTACCGCCAAGAAAAGAGACGCAGAGATAACCGTAAGTAAAAACCAAACATCCATGTGAGCTTCTATAGCAAAGGCTCCGCCATAAACCCGCAACACGTAGCCAGAGGCCACTATTAAAACGTCAACAATAGGAATCCGTTTAAGATAGCCGGTATAAGCTATTTGCATAACCAGGTAAGTCAATCCCGTTAAAAATAAGAAATAGCTCAGGGTTTGCATCAACAACAGCGACGTCACCATTAAACCAAGACTGGCTATTACAGCTACGGGTATAGGTAGGTCTCCAGCAGCAATCGGCCTTTTTCTTTTAAACGGGTGTAGTCTATCCGCTTTAACATCGACCAAATCATTAAAGATATAAACACCGCTAGACAACATAGTAAAAGCTATCACTGCCCAAACCGTTTGCCAAAACATACCTGGAACAAATAAAAGCCCAGAAAAAACCAACGCCGCCATTAAGGCAAAATTTTTCAGCCACTGACGCGGCCTGGTTGTTTTGAGTAAAGCAATAAATATCTCCATAACATAAACACGATCATTAATCCACCTAATCCTAACATGATTATAAACTTCTTTCTAGCATCTACCTGTAAAGCTACCGTACCAAGGGCCAGAGCAGTAAGCCAATAAAATATTGCTATCCGTCTTTTTCCCCAGCCCATCTTCATTAATCTGTGGTGTAAATGTCCTCTGTCTCCCCAAACGGGAGACTTGCCAGACAACAATCTTCTTCCAATTACGTAAACAGCATCAATCGTTGGTACCCCTAAAACCACTATCAAAGTACCAATTTTAGCCGTAGACAAAATTGACAAAACACCCAACAATAGACCAGCCAAGCTGGTTGCCGAGTAACCAGGCATTATTTTTTGAGGGAAAAAACTAAAAAACGCCAACCCTACAAAAGCACCCGCCAAAGCAAAAGCTAAAATTACCACCGGCCACTGAGCAATATCTGCGCTATAGTTTAAAGAAATAAGCCCCACCGTAATGGCCGCCACCGCCACCACCCCACTAACTTGCCCATCCACCCCAGATGACCAGTTTATAGCATTCATCAAAAACGGAATCCAAAGAAGTGCAATTAGGTCAGGAAAAAGCCAAATCTCTCTCATCTTTCCTAACAATGTAAACGAGTACCTAGGCCAAGACAGGTCAATTATTCCCCCCAACGGATTTGATATATAAGCAATACCAATACCAGAGGCCACAATAATCACCGCCGGCAAGATATTTAAGATAATTCTCCAGTACGGACTACTTCCTTTGATATCGTCCCAAACACCAACAACCAAGGTTACAAACATAGCCAATAAAATGGCTATTATGTGTTTATCTGGTTGAATCAAACATAGCACCGCCACCACCACAGCAATAAACACCGCAATTCCACCACCTTTAGGTACTGGTACTTTGTGCACATGGGCCGGGTGTTTATTTTTTTTGGGGTCAACTACCCAATCCATTTTTTTAAACACCCAAATAGTCAAAGGAATAATCATCAAACTCAAAGTTAGTGAAATCAAAAAAGCAGACAAAGTTAAGGTTTCAATAGATTTCATGTTTCAAATCATTAGTCGTAAAACCTGAAAAAAACTAAGTAAATAAATAACAACCAACATAAATCCTCCTCTAGAAAGTAACACACCTGCCCTAACATCTTCTTTAGATAGTATCTTAGAGAACCATCCGCACACACCCAAAACTATCAACACCCCACCCAGTCCCGCCCCAAACCAAACCTTGCCAACCAGTTGTTGTTCACCCCAAGGCAGAGAATACAACCAGGGCATTTCTGGCGGCAACTTTTTAAAAAGCCAAATAAAAACTCCCAAAGCCAAAAACACCAAATTCCCTCCAGCCACAATCCATCCCTGCCAACTGTTTTGTTTTTCTCTATCTATCGACATATCTTAAATAAATATTAGCTTCGTCAATCACTTTTACCAAAGCATAGTTACTTACCAGTATTCCGTTTAATTGATCAAACACACTTTTCTCATTTGCCATTTTTATAATTATCCGTGGTTTCTCTCTCAGTAATGCGTCAATCGTTTCTTCACTAGCGTTAAAATCTAAAATATGATAAGCCACGGTATATTTACCCACTGGTAATCTATTACTTAACACATAAATAGCTGGTTCCGTTCCCCATACAAAGATTTTTTCATCTAGATCTGTCATTTCTAAGATATACTCAGCCACTTGGTAGTTTCTAATAACTCCGTCTCCAAAGAACCGTCGATATTCCTCTTCGCCCTTTTTCCCCATAGCATAACTAATAAAATTCTCATAATACGGTAAACTTTTGTAATACCAAAACTTGTAAGCTATTACAGACCATAAGGTTAAGGCTAATAAACCAATACCCACAATTAATTTAACCCAGTCTCTTTTCTTTCCTTCAAATATCATCATACCCAACAACAAAACCCCAGCTGGCACAATTTCAATTAAGTAATGTGGATAAGGCCTACCAGACAACATAGCTCCAAATAAAGCCCCAACAAACCACAAAGCTACTAGACCAAAGCCAACTCCCAACCTCTGCCTTAATAGCCAAATTACCCCAACAGAAATTATTACGATAATTCCTCTAATAAACAATCCCGATTCATAGAACGGCTTACTCTCACCCTCCCAGGATGATAAATAACCCATGTTCTGTCCCAAAGCCGATCTTACATATGCCTCACCCGCCCCCATTGCCCAATAATAACCAATTGATAACAACACTGGAATCAAAAAACCAATTACCACCAACCACACTCTTTTATTAAACACCTTCCTCCTATACACAAATAGCCAAAACATCACCGTCAATAACTCAAACAAAGCCGGTACTTTAAATAAAAATGAAACAGAAAACAATATTCCTACCCAGAAATATCCCTTCCAATAGCTTTTCTTTTTTACTAACTGCAGTAATAGTAATACTCCGGCCACAGTCGGCATAATCATAAACACTTCACCATTTGCAATGTTTCCTTCGATTAAAGGAATCGAAGACAACACAGCAAAAAGAACCGTTACCAATACCACTCCCAACTTACTCTTAATTAATTTTTCTGCCAACTTCCAAATTAAAACTACATTAACTAAGTTCCAAGCCATCAATATAAACCTAAACCACATTACATTACCAGCTAACGCAGCTGTTAAATACAAAAGAGGTGGCTTGTTATCATGAATATCTCTATAAAATACCAACCCCTTCCTTAAGCCCTGTCCCAATGCCAAATATATATCTTCATCGGCGTATCGATTGGGTTCAAATAAACCAGGTATTCTCATTACCACCACCACCAATAAGATTAAAATCAATACCTCGTTTTTTTCTATAAATTTTTTAATTCTTTGCCACATTTCTAATCCACCAGCTAAATGTTAATCCATCGAAATCTTTTTTTTCCGTTAACTCAAATCCTTCTATCTCAACATTTTCTATTGGCTCACTGGCAATTACTCCCAGCTTACCTTTAACATAGCCAATGCTTTCAACCGTATCCTCTTCGGTCATCTGTGCTGTTCCCACATATAATGGTAGCGGACCACTAGGTGTATAAATCGGCGCCAGCACTCCATAATATTTACTTTCCCACAAATGATGAGCCGCACCATTATAGTTAATTAACACATCATCCTCTCCAATCTCTTGTTTAATATACTCGGCCATTTGCCTAAAAGGTCTTTTTTTAGGATTCATAAAAACCCCAAAACTTGTTAGCCCATAAAATACCACCATTGCTAACAATATCCACTTAAACTTATCCCTAGCTCCCACCACAATCAACACCACTAATCCAGCCACTACAGACAACAAATATCTGTCATAGAAAATCGGCGTCACCAAGTAAGACACTATTGCTGACAATACTACCGGAAAAACATATATTACCAGTAGTTCTACCCACTTTTTACCCACCCTTTTCCAGTCTTTGCCTATTAACAACAGTAACACTCCTGCCCTTACCCATAATCTTTTTTCCTCAACTACTCCTCCAGTAATAAATCTCCACATTAAATCTAAAACCTCTTTAAGACTAGGTGCCGCTAGCCAAAAACCACCACCTTGTACTCTGGTGGTCTGCAAATACATAGGATAAACCCAGGGCAAGTAACAAAGGATTATTAGCCAAAAAGGTTTTAACTGCCTCATCCATTTTTTTGGTTTTTTCCATTCAAAGTCGCTTAGCAAAAACCACAATCCTTGCCCTGCCAAGGTAAACAAAGCCAAGTGGTGGGTATAAAGAGCCATTATGGTAAATATCACATAGCCAGTCCATTTCCTCGCCACGAAAAAGTAAACAGAACCAGTAATCGTAAATGCCAGCAAAGCATACATTCTCCATTCAAAGGCAAACGGGATTAAAAATGGGCTTAAAAAAGCCAGCAACCCTCCCAAAACAGCCACCAGTTTATTCCTCCCAACCTCATAAATAGTTTTTCCAGCCAAGATTCCTACCCCCAACATTAATATTAACGATAAACTTCTAAGTGACACCTCACTAAAACCAAACACCCTTCCCCAAGCGTATCCTACTGCATAAAACAACGGCGGAGCCGTATCCCGCATCACTACCCCAAGCATTTCTATAAACGGCTTCTGCACCGCCAAAGCCGAAAACCCTTCATCCCCCCACAAACTTTCCGTCAGCAAATTCATAACCTAATCATACCAAAATCTCCCCCGTCATCCCGGACCTGATCAGGGATCCATTTATATAGATTCCCGCCTGCGCGGGAATGACTGTATGCGGTTATGGTTTAATGTAGCTTAGTGAATAAAACATCTAACACCAAAAGAATCATATTATTAGCCAAGCCCTTTTGGGGTAAGCTAATTGGTATTTCCCTAATTATCTTGTTAATGTCTGGCATCAACCAGATATATCCACTAATTATTCGTTCTCTTACCGATTTAATTACTGAAGGAAAAACCAACTTTCTTTTTTTTGAACACCCCACCTTCATCTCTCTTATAATTCTAACCTTAATATTAAGGATCTCTGGTACCATTCTCAATCGGCTTTCTTGGTACTCAAGCAACCTATTAAAAACCAAACTCTTACAATCACCTAAGAGAAGTTGCCTATAAACACCTACTCAATCTTTCGATTGGTTTCTACAACCAAAACCAATCGGGCAAGACCATGAACAAGCTTTCTCGTGGTACCAGCAACATTACCAGCATTATTACTAACGTTGGTATGCACTTTTTACCAAACGTAGTTACCGCAATCATCTCTATCATCATTGTTTCCTCAATCAATTTGCCCATTGGCATCGCCTCTATTAGCATGTTTGTCCCCTTCTTCATGATCCGTCGACTCTATTTCAAGGAACTGGAAAAAGTAGAAAAGAAAAGTCAAAAAACCTGGGATAAAGAATACAGTCACTTCTGGGAAGTTCTAACCAACATCCGTTTAGTTAAGGCCTTCACTGCCGAAAAAATGGAACTAAATAAGTTCTACAAAACGGTAAAAAAACTCATTGGTCTGCGAACCAACATGGAAAAGATCCATAACAAGAGTAATGCAGCAGACATGTTAATAGAAGTTTGGACCACAGCCATAGTTGCTTACTCGTTCTACTTAGGCTTAACTGGTCACTTTACTATCGGTACTGTAATCTTAATGGTTCAGTATATCCAAATGATCAGAGAGCCACTTTGGAATTTGTCTTGGGTGTTCTGGGAAATGAAATTTGCCAAAATTGGAGTAAAAGACTACCTAAAAATACTAGACCAAAAAATAGATATTAAAAACATAGATTTACCCATAACTCCAGATAAAATAAAAGGCAAGGTCTCTTTTGACAAGGTCTGGTTTAAGTATCCAGACAAATCTGGTCAGAAAGTGTTTGAAAACATAAGTTTTAATGTACCGTCCGGTCAAACCCTGGCTTTAGTTGGCAAGTCTGGGGTGGGTAAAACCACGGTTGCTCACTTAATGGTTAGGTTTTTTGATCCAGATCAAGGTCACATAAAAATAGACGGTCTTGACTTAAGGGACATGCCTTTAAAATTTTTACGCCAAAACATTGGCCTAGTTAGCCAAGACAGCTACTTATTCGATGCCTCCTGACTTGCTCAAATTAGTACGACAAATTTAGTTTTTTCAGTAAGTTATCCACATCTTTAGAAGGATCGGTTCTCATAACCCAAACTTCATTAGTAAGGGTGTTTTTCATTTTGGCATCCTTGACAGACTTGAGAATCTT
>JAHJQJ010000032.1 GCA_018819325.1 Patescibacteria group bacterium | reverse complement strand
AATCGTTCATGGTTATGTTCATATATGACTACTGTAACGGTTCGCGTCTTGTTTGTGGAGAGTTCTTAGCTTAACTTAAGAATCATTTTTCGATTAGGTATCGATTCTGGTTCAGTATCATTTTGGATTAGGTGAGACTCAAAGTTGCATGGATATTTAGAAGAAGCAGGTTTACCGTTTGAACAAAGCGATGTGATAGAAGAAGTTAATAAAGCAGGCGAAAAAGCATGGAGTTTTGCTAAGCCTGGCGTGGTATTAGCCAGGTTAGTAGCAAAGGCTAGGGGTGAAAATACTTTAAGTGATGTCAATGAGCAAGTAGCTGGAGGAATGTTGGCAGAGTATACAAGGCAGAGTTTGGCTAAGGATTTAAGTATGACTAATTTTGGAGATGTTAAAAAAGTTGAGTATGCAGCAGAGATGTTGTTGGCGGTTCAGGGTGTGGCGGGCATGGAAGGTGAGATATCTGAAATATTAAAAAGGCGGGGAGATATTCAACAAGAAATGGATAGGTTGAGGACTGAAAGGGCAAGACAAACGGCGGAGAAGCCAGTTACAGAAACTCAAAATGTTGTAGATGTCGTGCCAGAGACGGTAATTAGTGAGGAACTGGAAGCGAAAAAAAATAAGTTAGAGCAAGTGACATCGCTTAAGAATTTTACTCTAAAGGTGCATGCTGCATTAGAAAAAGATAGTCAGTTTGACAGAAATAATCAAGCTAAAGTACTTGAATATTATACTAGGCATCGCTTGACATTAGATTTTTTGGAGAGCGAAAAGGGGCCGAAATTTGATGAGACCGATAAAGGAAAATTGGCTAAGGGGGCGTTTGACAAATTTATAGTACTGAGACAGGAAGTGGAGGATGTAAATGATAAAAGTGTTTGGGTGAAAGACAGGGGTATTAATTTTGGGGGAGTTAGGCATGTGGAACGAGGGGTGATTGCAGATAACAAGACTGAAATGGGGAAGATTGAACAAACTGATAGTTGGGAGAAAGATGCAAAGCTGGTGCAAGATATGACGGCTAGAAAGTTGTTTGATAGGTATTTAAGGAGTGTTAAGAGAAACAGAAAAGGGGAAGTAGTTTATAATTAAAAACATTATTATAAATTTGAAATATAGTTAATATGGATACAAATACAGAGGAGACGATGGTTAGAGCGGTAGAGATTGAAAGTTTGCGAGTAAAATAGATGAGGCAAGAAAGGAAACAGCGAGCGTGGTGTTGTTAACGATCCCTGGTATGGGGATGAGTTATTTTATTAAGAAGTATGTTGAGAAGATTGGCAATAGAGTAAGCAGGATTGTTGGTGAGGGTGAGGAATTGAGTGATTTTAATTTTTTGGATTTAGATTTCGATAAACGAGGGGTAGAAGAGTCCTTGAAATTAGTGGATGAATACATGAAGAAGGCGAATCTGAAGCAGAAGTTTGCGGTGGTGGTGAATACGCCATATATTTTAGATAGCAGAAAGTATAAAGATTCGTATTTATCTAGCCATGTATATGATAAGTGGACCATGCGGACTCATGATAGGAGCGAAACTCATGATTTTATTGAAGGTTTGGGGGTTGGATTATCTAATAAAGACGTAGATAAGCTATTCGAGATGAGTAAGGGATTGAGCAGGTTGGTGAAGTATTTAGCAGTGAATAGAGAAAGATGGGGTAGTTTAGAAAGTGACAAAGAACTATTGCGAATAATGGATAAGACGTTGGAGGTCTTTAGTAAAACTGGTGATATATGGCTGAAAAAGATGGGGGTTGGTGGTAAGTTAATGGAAAATTTGTTGAAAAAACGGGTGGAAGAAAAAGGGGTGGATATAAAAATAGAAAGAGATCTAAGTTTTTTTGAGTTGGGTGTGAAGCAGTTCGATAGATTAACGAATATGGAGGCGGTTTTACTTAAAGCCTTGGTTGCAAGTAATGACTTGTTGCTAACACGAGATGAAATAGCAGATTTGAAGTGGGGTAATGAGAGTTATGAGGACTACTCTGATCAAGCGATTGGCAAGGCAATGAGAAGGTTGGAGAAAAAATTAAATAAACATAAATTGGTGGCCATACCCAAAGTGGGTTATAAATTAGAGTTAAAGTGATGGATGGTTTAGACACATGCCTTGAGAATGGTTATTTATATATGTCTCACCATAGTTTCAGACGTAAAGATGGACCGATTGAGGCTGGTGTGGTAGATCAAGAGAAAGTGTCTGGTTTGTTTGAAGAAAGAATAAATTTGGGCGAAGACATAAACGAGCGTGATGGAGTTAAAACCAGAATGGAGTTGGTGAAAGTAAAAGATATTGATAGAGCAGATTTGTGGTTGCCAAGGGTTTATCAGGTGGATATTAAAAACGGTAGAGAAAAAAGGCAAAGAGAGAAATATAAATTCAGTGGAGAAACAAAGACTTTTAAAATGCTTAACTGAGCTTAACTTACCAATTATTTTAGCGATACACCTGGCTTTTAATAGACCAGACTACGATCTTGACAAACTTGAGAGTTTAAAAACGATTGATGAGTCAATTGTTGCCTGTGGGTTAATTGGTAAACCAGGCGATGGAAAATCGGCGACCTTAGCTGCTTCGGCGTTTAAATATGGTACTTTTGTAGCCAATTTTGATGGATATTCTAAAGTGAATTTTAATAGATACTTGGAAACTCTTGGGAATTCCGGTCTGAGTAAAAACTGTACGGTTGATGAGATGATGAAGGTAATTTTAGAATTAAGGGAAAGCAAAAAAGAAAAACCCGAAACAAAGGGGTATTTTAAATCTGGTGGGCAAGTATTGGATGATCTAGTATTTGAGATTGAAAATAGATTAAAACATAAAGAAAAGGTTGATAATTTAATTGCTTGTGATATGCCTGGAGTATTGCCAGATAGGGAAGCTGATGTTTTCCACGTATTTTGTAATGCGTTTGAAGTGACGGCAGATATACCAGACTGGATATCTTTTGCAGATTTGCCGCCAAGTTTTTTAAGTGAAAGACGAGTGAGATACAAAGCTGGTTTGGAGTGTAAGGAGTTGTTTAGAAGTTTTTTAACTTGAAGGTGCCCACCAATTTTAGTTGCAGTATTGCAATAACAGATTCCCGCCTCCGCGGGAATGACAGGGGTCTAAATAATGTGAACGATCGTTCATGTAAGTTGGTGTGGGGAGTAGGGCTACGCTCCCAGACCGCAAATTTATTGACTGATGATGGTGATGGGGATTACCTTTTTGCTGGTTCTACCAAAGCGGTTGGTGCTTGTAATTTCTAGCTCCGTCTCCATGGGAGGCAGAGAGATATTGGTGATAAAGTAACCCGAAGAGTCTGGTTCAAGCGGATTATTTTTGTTAATCTGAATTACAGAGCCAGAGCTGGTAACACCTTCTACCACTAAGGGAGAAACAACAACCGCTTTAGATAATGGCTGACTTATTTCCAGCTTAGGTGGAACAAGGTAGGCGCGAAGTTGAAAGCCAAGATAGAGGACAAAAACCAAAGAGCCCAAAACAATTAGAGAGAGTTGGGAGTTAATCTGCAGTTTTTTTTTGGATTTATTTTTTACGGGAATGGTGGTTAGGGTGGGTTTGGGAGATAAATAGTCTCTTCTAAAAACAGCCACTAAATCATCTGGATTTTGATTAAGTACAGTGGCAATGTTTCTTATAAAGCCCTTAATAAAAGTTGGTGGAGGAAGTTTGTCGTATCGATTGTTTTCCAGATTCTTGATATGTTCTGGATCTATTTTAGTAACACGAGAAAGTTGATTTATCGTGATGTTTTGAGATTCTCTGGCTTTAATAAGAAGTTCACCGACTGTCTTCATTTTGGTTTTGGGTTAAAAAGGCTTTAGCGTTTTCTATTAACACCTCTCTGGGTTTGTTGCCTTCTGGCGCAGATACCAAACCTGATCTTTCTAGTTGGTCAATTATTCTGGCGGCACGGGCATAACCAATAGAAAGACGACGCTGTAATAATGACGCAGAAGCCTTGTTGTTGTTAATGCAGATACCAATGGCGTCTTTGAACAGGTCGTCTACTTCTCCAATATCTTGACCATTTGCTCCAATGGCTGAAGGAACAACAACTTCCTTAACGACTGCTGATTCGTACTCTGGGGTAACATTTACCTTTTTTAAATAAGTAATTAGATCTTTTATTTCTTTGTCTGAGATAAAAGCACCTTGAATCCGTTTCGGTCTGGCCTGATCTGGCGGGACGTAGAGCATGTCTCCCATACCCAGTAGTTTTTCCGCGCCAGGGGTGTCTATGATTACCCTAGAATCGATCATTGATGTAACCTGAAAAGCAATTCTGCAAGGAATGTTAGCTTTGATTAGACCAGTAATAACATTTACAGATGGCCTTTGGGTGGCAAGCACTAAGTGGATTCCTACAGCTCTAGCCATTTGAGAAATTCTGGTAATACTTTCTTCTACCTCGTTTGGAGCAATTAGTATGATATCTGCTAATTCATCAATAATAATAATTATATAGGGCATGGCCTGAAAACCAGAAAGCTCATTATATGCGGCTATATTTCTGACTCCTACTTCTTGAAATAATTTATAACGTCTTTCCATTTCTGCGGTAGCCCAACCCAAAGCGTTAACGACTTTTTTTGGATCAACAATGACGGGGGTTAGTAGGTGGGGAATACCATTGTATCCGGTGAGTTCTACTCTTTTAGGATCGACCATAATGAACTTAACTTCGTCTGGTGAGGCTCTAAAAAGAATAGAAGCGATAAAAGCATTAATACAAACTGATTTTCCAGAGCCAGTGGCGCCAGCAATAAGGGTATGGGGCATTTTGGCTATGTCAACTACTACAGGATTACCAGCAACGTCTAGTCCTAGAGATACCATAGTGCGAGATGTTTTTGCCCGCATTTGATCCGAGGTAAGCATTTCTTTAATGGAAACGAACTCCAAAGACTTGTTAGGAATCTCCACCCCAACTAATGATCTGCCCGGAATTGGAGCTTCTATTCTTATATGACCCTGAGGAGCGGCTAAGGCCAAGGCTAGGTCTGACTGTCTAGCGGTGATTTTACTTAATTTTGTACCCAAAGCAATCTCTATTGCATACTGAGTTACGGCCGGGCCTTGGTTTACCTCTATTACCTTGGCGACTATACCAAACGAGTCTAGAGTTTTTTCAATAATAGCGGCGTTAGCGTTAATATCCCCCCTATCTGCTTTGGCTGATTTTTCACTTGATAACAGGCTAAGTGGTGGTGGTGCCCAGATAAGATTTTCTGTTTTTGTGGTTGGTTGCACTTCCATTTTAGGCTCCACTTGAGCAACATCCTCTGCTGGTGATTCAACCTCTTCTTTGGTTTCTGAAGACAAGCCCCTTATCTTGAACTTACCTGCCTTGTTCGCAAAAATTGGTCGCTTGGGGGCTAATAACTTGGTTTTTGATAGGATTTTTCGAATTTTCTTGTTAAGGGTACTAAGACCTACGGAAATGTCTTCTAAAGAAGTTTCAAAAAGGACAATAATGCCAATTAAAACGCCTGCAAGATAGAAAATGTAAGCTCCTGGTGAAGTAATAAGAGCACTAATCGAAAGAAATAGTTGCTGACCAATCTGCCCAGACTTGGTCAGGCCCGCAAGAGATATTAAGGCAACCAGAGAACCTATAAATACTTGAGGGGTGGCGATTGGCCACTTAACCTTGGTAAGTAGTAGTCCACCAGAAATAAAAATAAATGGCGTAAGTATATAGGTCCAACCAAGTAAACGGCTACCAAGATCGTAAACCGAGCTTAAAACCGGTCCCTGCCTAGAAAAAGAGACGGCTAATAAACAACCAATACCAGCTATCATTATTGCCAGTATAGAATTGGTGGTATCTTTTTTTAAGTTAAGTTTAAATGGTTTGGATCTTCTGCCTCGTTTTCTGGCCATAGGTATGTTCAGTATAACCTAAACCTTAAAGAGAACGGCAATTATCAACGGCCTTCTTTCTGTTTGTTGATAAAGGAATTTTTCTAAAGCTTGCTCTACTCTTTTTTTAATGAACATTTCGTCGTGTATTTTAGTTTTTTCTAGCCCCCTTAGGCTTTCAATAATCTTGTCTTTGGTTTTTCCTATTAATGTTTTTGACTTTTTCATATAAACAAAGCCCTTAGAAATTATTTCTATATTGCCGGTCACTTGATTGGTTTGAGAGTTTATAGGAATAACTGCTAGCAATATTCCGTCAGAAGCCATGGCTTGCCTGTCTCGTAAAATTGTTGAACCTACATCGCCCACCCCTAAACCGTCCACATAGACGTTTTTTGTTTCAATTGGCTTGCCCTGACGAACTTGACCCCTGCTAATAATAATGGTCTGGCCATCTTTTAAGATTATTGCTTGGGTTTTGCTATAGCCCAATTTTAGAGCCATTTCTTGATAAAGGTATGTATGTCTTATGTCTCCACCTATTGGAATAACGTTTTTGGGATTGATTAAGTTAAGAAGTAGTTTTAAGTCCTCTTGGTAACCATGACCAGAAACGTGCAGATTTTTGGTATTTCCAAAATAAGCAACCGACACTCCCTGCTGATAAAGAGTGTCTATTAAGTTATAGACCCCAGACTCGCTACCCGGAATAACGCTAGAGCTTAAAACAACCCTGTCTTGGCTTTTCAGTTTAATATGACGATGCTCTCCAGCCGCAAGTTTATAAAGTCCCGAGCCTACTTGACCTTGTGCACCAGCAATAATAATAGCTACTTGATGGGGGGGAAGATGTTTCACCTGCTCTGCCTTTATTATTGCTCCTTTAGGAATATTAATAAAGCCGTGTTTCTGAGCCATTTCTACATTTTTAACAACCGAAAAACCAACCAAGGCAACCCTTCTGTTGTATTTAGTGGCTGCCTGTATGGCCATTTCTATTCTAGAAATTGATGAGGAGATGGTGGTTAAGATAAACTTTCCTTTGGTTATTCTTACTTGTTCGTCTAAGGTATTTTGGATTAATTTTTCCGACGGAGTTGAACCTTCTTTTTCTATTCCTAAACAGTCTGTCAGAAACAAGTCAACGCCTTGTTTGCCGATCCTGGCCACTGTTGCTAAGTCTGGTGGATTGCCGTCTGGTGGATTAAGGTCTATTTTATAGTCTGCTCCGTGATAAACGCTGGCCGTAGGAGTTTTTATAAACAAGTGTTTTGCATTGGGGGTAGAGTGGGTCATGTGGATAAACTCTATGAAAAATGGGCCTAGTTTTAGGTCTTTTTCTACAACCTGAAGCCTAGTTTTTAGGCCGTACTCTCTGATTCTTGCTTCTGTCATGGCCATGGCCATGGTGGAGCCAAAAACAGGGACGTTTGGCAATCTAGGCAAAATAAAGGGCAAACCGCCGTAGTGGTCCATGTGACCGTGGGTAACAATAATTCCAAGTATCTTTTTCTTAGATTTCTCAAGATAACTAATATCTGGAATTAAAAAGTCCACTCCGGGGGTGGACTCGTCGGGGAAGCCAATGCCACAGTCTACAATTATTTGATAATCTCCGTATTCGTAAACATACATGTTTTTGGTGACTTCACCCACCCCACCTAAGGGAATTAATTTTAGTTCTGGAGCGTTGCCTAGTTTCATTTATTTGGGTAAGTAATCTTTAATATTAGCCAAGGTGATATTAACAACCTGGACTTTATTTTCAACTATAAGTTTAGCAGTTTTTCTGGTAATGCCTTCTATGGTTCGGTTTAGTGTTCTTATACCAGCGTCGTAACCCAAAGGTCTAACAATACTGGGCCAAAGATCTTCCGCAATAGTAAGGGCATTACTATCAAGACCGGACAGTTCAAGAGCTTTTGGTAAGAGGTAATCTTTACCAATGGTGATTTTTTCTTGGTCTGTATAACTTGGCATTCTGATTGGTTCTAGCCTGTCTAGTACGGCGGTGGCCACGTTACCGGTATTGTTGCCGGTAGCTATAAAAAGTACTTCTGATAGGTCTACCGGGTAGTCTATATAGTGATCTAGAAAACGATCGTTTTGGCTAGGATCTAAAAGCTCTACCAAAACTCCCATAACGTCTGCCCTGGCTTCTTCTGTAACCCTGTCAATTTCATCCAACAAGATAATTGGATTTTTAACCTTAACTCTAGTTAGAGCTTTAATTACATGACCTGGTTCTGACTCTAAATGCAGGCTAGACTGACCTCTTAGGTCTCTAGCACTCCCCATTCCACCAAATGGAATTCTGGCTATTGGACGGCCAAGAGCCTCGGAAAGAGCGTAGGCAAAGGTGGTTTTCCCGGTACCGACTAGGCCCACAAGAAAAATAATCGGGGCCCTAGCTGTTCCCAACCCCTTTTCTGTTCTAAGTTTTAAAACGGACATGTATTCCAAAATTCTTTCTTTTACTTCTTCCATGCCGTAGTGATGCTTGTCTAAAGTGTCTTTAATTAAACTAAGGTCTATGGCTCTTTCTGCCCTTTCAGTCCAAGGAACCTTGGTTATCCAGTCTACATAGTGTCTGGTTTTTTCAAACTCTTGAGAATAGAAACCCTGAAAAAACATTCGCTCTAGTCTTTCCACCATAGAACTTGTCTTTTCAAGCAACTCTGCTGGCAAAGTAACGGATTTTAGTTTTTGTCGAAGATCGATTAGATCTTTTTTTACTAGGTCTTGGTTGTCTTGAGTGGGCATGATAACTTTTAGTATACGAGATTAGCGGTGGTCTTGAAACTTTCTTGCAGGAGAGAAAGATTTTCTGTGGCTGTCTGTTTTGGGTTTAACATTAGTTGGAATTAGATTTATTCTACCCTGATCATCTATTTCATAAACCTTGACTTCTATTGTGTCACCCTCCTTAACCACGTCTGAGGCGCTGTTTATAAATTCATTGCTCAACCTAGAAACATGGATTAAACCTTGTTTACCCGGAATAACCTCTACAAAAGCACCGTAAGACTCAACCCTGGTAACGGTACCTTGGTAAATTTTTCCTACCTCAGCCTCTGCGGTTAGATTTTTAATATATTCTTTGGCTTCCTTGGTCTTGTCTGCTTTCTTACCGGTAATACTAACCACACCATCGTCCTCTACGCCTATTTCTACCTCAAAGTCTTTTTGTATTTGGCGAATTACTTTACCACCCGGACCAATGATTTCACCAATCTTTTCTGGATCAATAGTCAAGGTCTCAATATGGGGAGCATTGGGGCTAATTTCAGCCCTGGGTTTGTCTATAGTCTTTAACATTTGCTCTAAAATGTGAAGCCTGGCTTTTCTAGCTTGCTCTAAAGCTTCACCCAAAATGTCGGCTTTAACACCTGGAACCTTAACGTCCATTTGAATAGCGGTGATACCGTCTTTGGTACCGGCAACCTTAAAGTCCATGTCACCAGTGTGATCCTCTAAACCACTGATATCACTTAGAGTTATGTATTTTTTACCATCGGTAACTAGACCCATAGCTATACCAGCAACAGGTTTTTTAATTGGCACACCAGCGTCCATTAAAGAAAGGGTAGACCCACAAACCGATCCCTGCGAAGTACTACCATTTCCAGACATAACCTCCGAAACTACCCTAATGGTATAAGGAAATTCATCATGGCTAGGTAACACAGGTTCAAGGGCCTTACTGGCCAAAGCACCATGGCCAACTTCACGCCTATTGGTAAAACCCATTCTTCTAGGTTCGCCCACGGCATAACCAGGCATGTTGTAATGGTGTATATATCTTCTGGTTTCTTCACCTTTCATGCCGTCGATTAGCTGTTCTTTGTCTGGGGAACCCAAGGTAACCACACTTAAAACATGGGTTAAACCTCTTTTAAAAAGACCTGAACCATGAACCATAGGGATTAAGGCTACCTGTGAACTTATTTCTCTAATGTCTTCTGGGGAACGACCATCGGGGCGAATATTTTTACCCAAGGTTTGCTCCCTAATAAAGTCCTTGGTTAGGTCGTCTATGATCTTATTAACTTCCTTGGCTTCTATCTGGTCCTCGTGTTTCTCAACAATAGTTTTAATGATAGGGGACAGGCTAAGTGTTTTTTTAGCCAACCCTTTAACCAAGTCTTCTAGGCTACCTATCTCCTTGGTTACCAGAGCTATTTTTGCCTCGTCTTTATCTACAGACAGTACCTTGGTTTTAACAGGAGAGACCATAGCAACTAGTTCGTTTATTGCGGAAACAATGGTATCTAAATGTGGCTGGCTGGCTTTCAGGGCTTCTAAAACCGTGCTCTCTGTAGCTTCTTGAGCACCTGCCTCTACCATGGCAATAGAGTCACTGGTACCAGAAACTAGTAAGTCTAGTTTTGATGCCTTTATTTGTTCATTCGTGGGGTTTATTAAGAATTTTCCGTCTTGATCTGTACCTAAGCGGACTGTCCCTAAAGGGCCATTCCAAGGAATGTTAGAGATGGCTAAGGCGGCAGAAGTGGCAATTGCACCCAAGATTTCCGGTTCGTTTATGCCGTCTATGGCTAGGGGGTTGACTAGTACCTGAACCTCTTCTTTGTAATCTTCTGGAAACAGTGGCCTAATAGAACGGTCAATTAATCTAGCAGTTAACGTTTCGTTGTCCGAGGGTCTGGTCTCTCTTTTTACAAATCTAGAAGAAGAGATAATACCACCAGCGTAATGTTTGTCTCTGTACTCTACCTGCAAGGGGAAGTAATCTAGACCTTCTACCTCACCCCCGTTAACTACGGTGGCTAAGACTAAGGTGTCGCCACAACGGGCAGTAACGGCCCCAGCGGCTTGTGGAGCAAAAAGACCGGTTTCTAATGTTATTTTTTTACCATCTAGTTCGATGGTGGTGGAATGAATTTTCATGAATAGTTATGCGTTTATCTTGAGCTCTTTGATCAAACCTTTAAAATCTGTTGGGTTTTTTGAGTTTAAGTAATTTAATAATCGTCTGCGTTTACTAATAATTTTTAATAGACCACGGCGAGAGTGATTGTCTTTTTTATGTTCTTTCAGGTGATCTGTTAGTTGACTAATTTGAGTGCTTAATAAAGCAATCTGAACCCTAGGAGAACCTGTGTCTTTCTTGCCTGCAGCAAATTTACTGATAATTTTTTGTTTAACTTTTGAGTCTAATGCCATACAAAGTATATATTTTACATTGAATAACCCCCAAAATCAATTCTCACCTCCCCCCACCTTTACCCGCCCAAGTTTTGCCACCGCAAAAGTTAGGCGGGCCCGTCATTCCCGCGCAGGCGGGAATCTATATAGATTCCGTGTCAGGCACGGAATGACAAGGACCGTCCCCGCCACTTCCTCTCCTCGTCATTCTGGGGACGAGTCTGCGAGGACTCCAGAATCCATCCCCTTAGGCGGGGAAGGAGCTGAAAACTCGAGTCGTACTCCAAAAAAGAAGACAGTGTTAGACTATCCATGACAGAGGTTGGTAAATAAAAGCTTACTTCCCCTTAGTTATCTTTTTAAACTGCTCCTCAAACTTAATTTTAAACAGGCCTTCCAGTAAGTCAGATCCCGCATAGCCTGCCAACAAAGCAATTCTAAAGTCTCCACCCATCATGGTAGCGGCTAGCAGTCCTATGACTGCAGCTACTGTGATGTTTAAGAAAAACCATTGGTAGTTTATTGATTCTTCCTTTTTAGTCATTAGGGTCTTAGAAATACCCAATAAACCTCTTAATACTCCTCCAAACAAACCACCCATTAAAATGCTAATCATGTTTTTTAGCTAATTTCTAACTAATACTAGCTTACTATATTTTACACATTGAGAGATTTTTAATTTGAATCTTGTGGTTTAACCTTTAAAAATTCAAGAATTTTATCCCATTCGTGCTTACTATACAGTGATCTGTTTAAAAGGTGGGTTACTTCACTTAATAGAATCACTTTTTTTCTGGATTTTTCAATAAGTCTTTCTAAAAAAAATTTATCTTTCAATTTGGCGATCATTATTCCTGCTTCATGGCTAGATGGAAATAAGAATTCCACGACCTTTGCGTGAGTATTAAATTCTTTTTTAAGCCTATATGCCTGATTGATTGTAATGGGTCTTGTAACTAAATTCATGTATGTCATTGTATCCTTTTTGCTATAATCTGATTGGATGATAACAAAAAAACGAAAAAAAGAACTGTTGGATAAATCAAAAAACTTTTTTAAAGAAGTTATAGCGAAAAACCACCTTGATAACACCAAGAAACTAACAACCTTGAATCAATTCAAGGTAAACCCTTTTCTGGCTAATTATTTGGCAAATTTTTTAACTGGTGATTCTAGCCCGGAGAGTATTGCTAGAGTATTAATCTACGGTAGGGTGTTGGCAACCTCTATAAATACTTCTTTTGGCACAAACATGCAAAAATTCTGTAGCGAAGTGTTAAGTGGAAGAGGTAGTGTAGCCAGTGGAATTGACCTTGAATATATAGATGCCTTAGATGGAAGAAAAAAGTATTGTCAAGTTAAGGTTGGCCCACAAACGATAAATAAAGATGATGTAAAGACAATCACTGATCATTTTAGTCAAGTAAGGAGATTGGCTAGAACCAATAATCTAGCCTTACAGCATGATGATTTGGTTGTTGGTATTTTGTATGGTGAAGAAAATGAATTAAGTCAAAATTACAAAAAACTTGCAAACAATTTTGTAGTATTATCTGGAAAAAGTTTTTGGCTTCATTTTACAGGAGACTCAAAATTTTACATTGAACTAGTGAAAGTTTTTGCAGAGGTTGCTGAAGAAAGTGACGCTAGAAAAGTATTGAATAAGACAATCAAGGCTTTAGCTAGAGACATCCGGGAAAAGGGTGATTTCGTCGGTTTGATCTAGGTTGCGAACAGGAGTTAGTTCCTCCATTGTCATAGGATTTGGTTTTTTTCTAAGGATAGCAATTGCGCACTGTGCTATATGAAAACCCAAGTTTACTGGAACAGCGTTTCCGATTTGTTTGTACTGTGACGTTATTGAACCCTCAAAAGTCCAGTCATCAGGAAAGGTTTGTATTCTGGCATACTCTCTAACATTTAGAGGTCTTGTTTCAGATGGATGACATCTTTCAGTTTGTTTTTGAGCGGGGTGACAAGTTAAGGTTAGTGATGGTTCGTCCCAAGAAAGTCGACGAGCCATTCCAGTTTTTCCCCCACCAGAGAAAAAGCTTTTACCCATATATGTCTTCTGTAGTTCAATGGGTAAGTGCCTCCAACATCCACCTTGGGGAACTAAGTCAAGATAAAATTTCTTTTTCTCATTGTATTCTATGCCTGCAGATTCAGGCACATTTCTCAATACTTCTTTAATTGGAATAATATAATTTTTTTCTTTTGGTACCAGTATGGGAAGGTTTAAATCTTTTCGCACAGCCACTATGATCAGTCTTTCTCTTTTTTGTGGAACGTCAAGATATTGTGAGCGTAATAATTTGTACCCTACTGAATATTCTAAAGCTTGAAGAGTTTTAATCATTGTATTCAGGGTCCTTCCATTGTCATGTCTTAACAAGCCTCTTACATTTTCACCGATGGCGATTTTTGGTTTAATCTCCTTAACTGCTCGAGCAAATTCAAAGAATAAGGTGCCCCGAGTATCACCAAAACCTTTTTTTTGGCCGGCATAACTAAAGGCCTGGCAGGGGAAACCTCCCTGAACAATATCGGCTTTTTCCTCAATAAAAGAAACATTTCTTATATCTTCACCTACAACCCTCCAATCTGGTCTATTACGTCTTAGTGTACCAACAGCATGCTTATCCAACTCGACTAGTAAAGTATGGTTAATACCAGCATTTTCAAAACCTAGGGCAGTCCCACCAGCTCCAGCAAATAGTTCAATACTTGTGTATTTTGTTGGTTTTCCATTCTTCAAGATTTTATATTTACCAGTGTGTTTGTTATTATGAAGATAGTTATTATTTAATGACTTAATTTCATCTAAGTCAAAGATACGATAATTTTGTTTAGATCGGCTTGATTTAACAAGACCTCTCTTTCCCCACCTTCTTATGGTGTCGGGAGATACGCCGATTGTTTCGGAAGCCTTCTTAATTGTGACTTTGTTTCCCATATATTCATGCTACATAGATCCACTGCATAATGCAAGGGTTCTACTATAAGTTTGGTTCAGTTCTTGACAGTTAACTAATTATATCCTACAATACATCCTACAATGTTGAACACAAATCAGGAAAAACTACTAGACATACTACGAAAAACTATTGTTGCCGGAGATAGTTTATCTATGCAAGATTTAGCAATTAAGATTGGAGTTAAGTCATCCAACACAATTTTATATCATCTTCGCAAACTTGAAGATAAAGGATTTATACGTCGTGATGTAAGTGGAAAAGTTACACGGGTAAATTCACCTGGAGACAGCAATGCAGCTCTTGCTTTTCTCCCCGTACTCGGACATGCTAGGTGTGGAGCTCCATTAGATCAAGTCGTGGACAAAGCGACGAGTAAAATGATCCCTGTTCCCCTTGGACTATTAAAGGCAAATATGAAGGCAAATTTGTACGTAATTCAAGCTATCGGAGACAGTATGTCACCTAAAATAGAAGAAGGAGACTATGTAATTTTTGAAGCAAAGCAATCGCCTCAAGAAGGAGATATCGTCGTAGCAAGAACAGATGAGGGGTTTACAATTAAAAAATTTAGTATTTTAAAAACTCAGTTTGCTTTAAAACCACTCAACAAAGAATACCCACCTTTGCTATTTGATAAAAACCAGGAAAATGAAATTTTTAATATTGATGGTGTGGCTATCGGAGTTTTTAAATCACAAGATAACCTAGGAGGAGGTGAAAATTAAGATGTCATTTACACAAAATATTATTTCTCAAGTTTGGGCAAAAGGACAAATTGTTAACAGTAATCCTCCTATTGAATGGAGAAAAGATCAGTGTGACGCATGGATAGGGTGGAGATTTTATGGAAATAGAAACTCTCCTTACGGCTGGGAAATTGATCATATTACTCCAGTTGACAATGGAGGTTCTGATGACCTTTCCAATTTACGCCCACTTCAGTGGGAAAATAATGCAGAAAGACAAACTGACGGGCTCACATGTTCAATAACCGCACAAGGTGTCAATAATGTAAGGAAGTGAAAAAATATGGCAAATTATAATGTGGTTACGAATAAAAGTGGTGGATGGGACGCAAAACGAGACAATGCCCAAAGATTAAGCTTTCATGCCAAAACGCAGAGAGAAGCTGAATCAGTAGCAAAGCGTTTCTCTAAAAATTCTGGTGGAGGAGAAGTTAGAATCCAAGGCTGTGACGGAAAATTTCGAGATAGTGACACAATTCCTCCAGGGAATGATCCTAACCCGCCAAAAGACAGAAAACATTAATAGCAAAACAGTTATGAAAATAAGTGACGATCAAATATCAAGTTGGACCAAGCCATGGTTCAGCAACGAAGAAGAGAGGGCAGATAAGACTAAAAAAATAGTTGAATCAGCTGTTTACAACCATCCTATCTTAAAAGATTTGGGTATACGAGTATTTTCTAAAGGTTCTTATCCCAATAATACTAATGTCAGGAAGGATTCAGACATTGATATTGCAGTAGAGCTTCAAGATTTAATTCATGTTAATTATTGTGATGGTGTAACAGATGAATCAGCAGGCTTAACAAATTACACAGGAATCTCAAGCCAGGATTTTAAGTATTATGTTGGTGAAGCACTAGAAAAAGAATTTGGTGTAATAGATAAAAGTGGCAATAAAGTATTTAGAATTAGAGGTTCCAAAAAAATAATGGATTCTGATGTAGTTCCCTGTACCAGTTATAGAAAATATTTCAATTGGGGTTGTAGAAAAGGAATAAAGCTCATATTAAATAGTCCAAACGGAAAACAAAATGTTAATTACCCAGATAAACAATTAGAAAACGGAATAGATAAAAACATTAGTACAAAAAAGAGATTCAAAAATGTTGTTAGAATTTTTAAAAACGCAAATAATTACATGGCTGAAAATAGAAATTCAGAAAACTACCCTTCTTTTATGATTGAATGCTTGGCGTACAACATTAACAATTCTTCATATTTGGCAAATGACACATGGAGGGAGATGATTATTAATCTCTGCACAGAAGCCTGGGAGTATTTTAAGCTGGATGAATTTAAACAATCAAATAGGTGGCTCGAGGTAAACGGCTATAAATATTTATTTCATGATGATCAAATATGGACTAGAAGTAGTGCAAAACAATGTATTAAAAACATTTACAATTTATTAAACAATTAGTGAACGAAGCGAACAAAATTAAGGCAACGATAATTTTATCCTCTATTTTTATTTTCCTTATTTCTTTTGCTACAGGGAAATCTATTGATGACAACCTATTTCGTTGGATATCTGGAGTGTCTAGTGCTGTCGTGTTAGTTTGGACTGTATATGAAAAGTGGTTTTGGAGATTATCCTTATTTGGTCGGCTCTCAGAATTAACAGGAACACCAATTCTTTACGGAACACGGAAAGGTATTTTGACATATGAAAGTGATGTTTCAGGAAAAAAAGGAAACGTGCCGATTTATTTAGCTATCAATCAGACCTGACTTGCTCAAATTAGTACGACAAATTTAGTTTTTTCAGTAAGTTATCCACATCTTTAGAAGGATCGGTTCTCATAACCCAAACTTCATTAGTAAGGGTGTTTTTCATTTTGGCATCCTTGACAGACTTGAGAATCTT
>JAHJQJ010000031.1 GCA_018819325.1 Patescibacteria group bacterium | reverse complement strand
ATTGCCATCGTCGATGGCTGGAAAATCAAAGTTATCGTGAAAAAAAGAGGTAAAGGCAAACTAACCTTTTGGAGCGTTATCCCAAACTGGACCACTAATAAAAAACGTGATCGATTACTACATAAAGGTAATATGGAAACCGATTAAACCAAAAAAACGCCCGTCGTCAGTACTACACTAAAGGTGTGACTGACAGAGCCAAAAGGCTAACGAGCGCAATTAATAATATAACACAACATGTCAACAAAATCAAATATGCTAAATAAACTAACCGTCCCGCTGCAGAAATTGCTCCGGCCTTTTGGCCTGCGGAGCCCTGTCCCCTCGGAACCGATCTCAACGTCGGACAAAATCGGCACTGGGACGGCAAAAGCCCCCCTCGGGTCGCCGAAGCCTAGTGCGAAGGCGCCCCAAAACACCCTCACCTGCCCCGCTTGTCTCTCCCAAAACTTCGTCCGCCGAGGATTTAGAAAGAAAAAAAGAGAAAAAATCCAACTCTACCAATGCAAAGACTGCCAAAAAACCTTCACCCACCAACTCACCCACGGCAAACACTACCCCCTGCCCGCCATGCTAGAGGCCCTAAGTTTGTACCACCTCGGCCACTCCTGCGCCTCCGCCTGCCGCGTCCTCAAGAGTAAAACAAACTATAACTTACACCCTACCACCCTATCAAACTGGCTCAAAGAATTCCAACACATCTGTCGCTTCTCCCGTCTCCGCCCCTACGCCCTAAAAAGATACCACCCCAAATACTTCACCGTCACCGCCACCCTAGCTCACCGCCAGCTATACAGATACCGCTTCCACCGCGCCAAATGCAATCTAATTATAAGAGAAGACATCAAACACAGAAACTTTGGTCCACTAGAGGAATTTTTAGAGATGGTTCCCAGCGAAACCCCGCACCAATACTTCCAGGATGGCCTAAGAGCTTCCGAGTCCCCTCTTATATTCAGCAAAACCCAA
Organism: Patescibacteria group bacterium; assembly: GCA_018819325.1. GTDB lineage: Bacteria > Patescibacteriota > Microgenomatia > UBA1400 > MFAQ01 > JAHITH01. The sequence goes on along the minus strand of JAHJQJ010000031.1, from coordinate 41,189 downwards.
ATGATCGTCAGGCCCAAACATAATCTAGCCAACCAGCTAGCCGAGTTCGTTTTACAATCAGTAAAAGATAGAAAAGCCCGCCACGACGCCATCCAAAAATTCATGCTCTACAACGACTCCGTCACCGTAGCTACAGAGGTGCCCGTGTACATAACCAAAGACGATTTATTACATCTCCAGACCCAACTAGGGTTCCAAATCTTCACCAAACCCTCCCTCACCAGTCCTACCCCTTCCGTCATTCCCGCGCCTTCCTCCGTCATTCCGAGCGTAGTCGAGGAATCCCTCTCCCCCTCCCGTCATTCTGGGGACGAGTCTGCGAGGACTCCAGAATCTGATTCTGGGCAAGCCAGAATGACAAACCAAGCAGACCTTCCAAAACTTATTACAGGCCACATCGACATCCTCCAAATCCGCAACGGCCAAGTCCACATTTTAGACTACAAACCCAACGCCGCCAAAGAAAAACCCATCGAACAACTAACCCTTTATGCCATGGCCCTATCCCGTCTCACAGGTTTAAGAATGTACGAATTCAAATGTGCCTGGTTCGACGAAAAAGACTACTTCGAATTTTATCCATTACACGTCGTCCACAAACCCAAAGGCCGACGCCGCCGCAAAAACGTCTATACTAAATCAGGCACCTTCTCCATCAACCAGGACCCAAAAAAATTAGTAGTTAGCATAGCAAAATAATATGTACAAGTATCAACCCAGACGCCCAGTAAAATCCTTCCAAGATCTAGACGTCTACCAACAAACCCACAACCTAGCCATTAAGGTTTGTAAAGGTCTGTCCTTAAAAGGAGCGGCTACAGCCGCGGGCCCTCTCGGCTATGAAGCCGAGGGAAGGACAGTCCTTTACAAAACTGCCCTCTCCATTCCCAAACTCATCGCCACCGCCCACTCCGTTAGGTTTGCTGACCCAGATCGTGCTATTGCCAACCTAGAGCAAGCCATGCTTAACTGTAACCTAATGGTAGTTTACTTAGATCAATACAGAGACTTGAAAACGGAAAAAGGTCAGACCCTAACAGGAGCGGCTACAGCCGCGGGCCCTCTCGGCCATCGGGCCGAGGGAGGGTCTGTCCTTAATGAACTTGACACCGACCAACTACAAAAAGACTACCTCACCGTCCGCCGCAAAATCCTAAACCTCCAACGCTCCTGGCAAAAGTTTATGAAAATTAACAAATCGCAGACCCCATGAGATACGACCAACGGAAGTTATCTCTTCGGGGTAAAACCGCCATCTGGACAGAAACCCGCCATCTCAAGGTAGGTGACAAAATTGCCGTGCGTCCCGCTGCCGATGTTGCACCGGCCTCTGGCCTGCAGAGCCCTGTCCCTTCAGACCTCCTCTTCGAAGAAATCACCTCCATCAAACCCCTCGGCCGGCAGCAAGTCTACGATATAGAAGTAGACGGCACCCATAACTTCGTCGCCAATGGAATTTTGGCCCACAACACCTTAGTTACCGGCGCCAGTTACTTCGCCAACGGCACCGCCTACTACGTCGACGCTTCAGGCAACGCCAAGTTTTTAGATCTAATCGCCACCGACGCCACCAATCCAGGCCTCACCCTCGGCGACGGCACCACTGGCCATATCAGAATCGGCGGCCAAACCATCTCCGCCAACGCCACTGGCATCGGCATCGGGACGGCGGGACCGGGGGCGAAATTAGAAGTTGCTGGCTCAGTAAGAGGTAATATAAGTGGAGCTCTTCGAATTGATACTGGCTACGGCTACGTTGATGTAGGCCCGCAGAACGCCAGCTGGGCTCATTTCCAGTCCGATCGAGTCAGATTTTATTTTAATCCAGGAATTACTGTTGATACCGGCATTATCAGTAGTTATGATGAAGATCTTTCTCTTAGAAGAGCTGATGTTGCAAAATTAACTCTCGCCTCGTCCATGGCCACCTTTGCTGATAATGTTACTGTTAATGGAGGTTACGTATACCTAGGAACTGGCGGGTTTTACGCACAAAATGAATATAAAACTACTGGAAGTGTTGCGGCCGCTGGTTGGTACAAAGTAGCTCATATAGACGGTAGCGCCGGCAGGGGTCAACAGCAAGTAACTGTCTATACAGCGGGAGGATCCTACGCTCCTCAAAGCACAACTATACGCTGGTGGCATGATTGGGGATCAACTGCGGGAATAAGCGTAATCTCAGAGTATCCAGCTAGCTACTGGACTGATGTTCGGGTTACTGATGATGGTACAAACTCATTCCTAGAGGTATATTTCACTCAAGCCATTTCTGTTTATCTTGGCCTTCAATATATTGGAGGGCACGATGCAGGAACACTTTATAGTGGAACTCTATCTGCAGGTTCAGGCACAGTCAGATCACAAACCAAATTAAATGGTTATTTTGCACTTAATGATAAATTTTATGTCAACAGTTCAGGCAACGTCGGCATCGGGACGGCGAGTCCGGGGGCCTCATTAGATATTGGTGGAAATCCGAATAACGCGATTCGAACTTCATATCTAAATATTTCTGCCAATAATGCTGCTGTTACTGACAGACCTTACATCCGTGGCACTACTTCTCATTTGGTAATAAATGGTGGTGGTACTACAAGTGGTGGAGATTTATATCTTAATTACACTGGCGATGGCGCAACAGGAAGTGTACGGATCAGAGAAAATTTGTTTGTTATGAATACTGGCAACGTCGGCATCGGGACGGCGGGACCGGGGGCGAAACTTGAAGTTCAGGGAACTTTAGAGACTAATGACAGATTGACTATTACTGATGTTCAAGACGCAGGCGGTAATATACTTTTTTCTGCAGCTAATCCGTACATAAAGGCAACCTCGTATATTATTATGCCGGGTGGTCTGTATGTATTAGGTGGTACTCTTTATGCGCTAAATACCGCTTATTTGAGAAACGGTATTAGAGACGACAATGGAGGCGACACTTTCTTTGAGGGGAAGCAAAGCATAAGCTTCAACATTGACTATGACAACAATGATGCGGATACTCGCTACTTTTCATGGAGAAAAAATGGTGCTGGCTTCGGGGCCGGTAGCGAATTGATGCGTCTCACGGAATCCGGCAACGTCGGCATCGGGACGGCGAGTCCGGGGGCGAAGTTGGAAGTGTCAGATTCGGGAAGTCCTACAATTAGAATTAAGCCTTTAAGTGGAACCAATAATCTCGTTTCAAATTATGATTTCTGGGGAACATTTTATAATTATCCTGCTGATACAGGTGTTAGGCGCGTTGCAAATATCCAGGCGGGATTTGCTACTGATGTATGGGAAACTGAATATATGGCGTTCGGGTTGGGCAGTAACGATGCGGCCGTTCTTCCAACTGAAAGGATGAGGATAACAGGAAACGGCTACGTCGGCATCGGGACGATGAATCCGGGAGCACAATTAGATTTATCTACAGATTCTGCTCGAAAACTGACTACTACCACATGGGCAACAGGGTCAGATGCTAGAATTAAAACTAGTGTTGAGAGTATTAACAATGCTTTGGAGATTATAAGCCAAGTTCGCCCTGTTAAGTTTCACTATACTTCTGAATTTTTATCTGCTCATCCTAGTGTTGTTAACACAGATTACTACAACTTTATTGCTCAAGAATATCAGCAAGTATTTCCAAATAGCGTTACTGAAACAGACGGCCTGCTTTATTTAAATTCTTCTAATATGATCCCTTATGCTATTGCTGGAATTAAAGAACAACAGTTACAAATTACTCCTTTGGTTAATAATCTATATATTGCTAGCTCTGGCAACATTGGTATTGGTTATGTAAACCCCGGGACGGCGAAATTAGCAATAAACGGCAACGTCGGCATCGGGACGATAAGTCCGGGAGTGAAATTAGAAGTATATGGAGGTCATGGAGATACTAAAGCAAGATTATACTCAACAGGTAATGGCGCAACTTTAGATGCCTCTTTGGATATGTGGGCATCAGAACCCGGATGGACATACGATGGATCAGGTATTGGAAATAATGTCAATGGAAGTCCTTACTATGGACGAAGGAACTTAAACCTTGGACAATCTTATATAAGGTTTTATGGTGGACATATGTATCTCGCCACTGGATCAGGTGATGCTGGAAACAGTATGTTTATACAAAACAACGGCAACGTCGGCATCGGGACGACGGAGCCGGAAACAAAATTTCACACTTATGCCAGTGGCCCACTTTCCCCATCTGCTGATGCTGATTATACAATGGCCAAATTTTACACAAATAATACTACTCTAGGAAATCTAACAATTGGAGGCCACACCACCTACGGTGTTTATATCGATACTAGACAGGCTGAAGGACAAATAGGCGGTGCAGAAACCACATCTATTGCTTTATATGCCAGAGCAGATTTGGGAGCCGCCAATACTGAATGGGCCGGTTATTTTCAGGGCAATGTCAGAATTACGGGAAGTCACCCGGACTTAGCAGAAATCTTTCCCATTACTCCCCCCGTTGAAGAAGGAGATATTGTTGTCAATGATCCGCAAAAACCCACTTATGTTAAAAAAAGTAATAAAGCAAGCGACTCTAGCATTATAGGTATTTATTCCACCACCCCCTCACAAGTAATCGAGGGAAAAATTACTGAAAACATCCCGGATAATCAAAAGGCTCCAATTGCCTTAGCCGGCCGGGTAACCACCAAAGTCTCAACTATTAATGGCCCAATTAAAAGCGGAGACCTTATCACTTCAAGTAAAATTCCAGGAGTGGGAATGAAAGCAACCAAAGCAGGGCCGATTGTAGGAAAAGCTTTAGAATCTTACAATAATTCTGATCCAAATGTGGTCGGCAAAATCATAGTTTTTGTCAATGTTTCCTGGTACGACCCCGACGTCTACTTAACCTCCACTGGCGAACTGCAAATTCAAGGTCAAGAAAGCAGTTACACTCTCAAAAACACTACCACCGACACCCTCATCACCCGTATCGGTGCTTTCTCAGAAGCCGTTATCGCCAACTTCCAAGCAGGCATCGCCGTCATCCAAGACCTAACCGTAAACACCCTCACCGTCAAACAAAAACTCATCTCACCTGTTGCCTACATAGAAGATCTAGAGGTCAAGAACCTAGTTGCCGAGACCATCACCGCCCCCCAAATCAGCCAGATAGAAAAAGACCTCCTCGACCTAGCCACCAAATACTCCACAGCCTCCGCCATCCTAGCAGATCTTCAGCGTCCCGCTGCCGAAATTGAACCGGTCTCTGACCTGCAGAGCCCTGTCCCTCTCGATTCTCTCATCCTCACCGACCTCCAAGTCAACAACTCCCTCATCGCCAACATCCTCAACTCCAAAGATCAAGACACCCTCTTCCTCCAACCCCTAGCCAACGCCCCCATAAACCTTTTGGCCGGCCTCATGACCTTAACCCCAAACGGCCAAGTTATAATAAACGGCGACCTAGCCGTTACGGGCAAAGTCCTAGCCAGCAAAATAGAGGCCCTAGAATCCAACCTAGAAAACCTCACCGCCCAAACCGCCACCATTTCTTCACTGACTATAACCAGTCTTACCGTACAAGCCGAACCGCCATCAAGCACTGCAAGTTCGAAGACCCCGTTGGATGCATCAGCTATCCAACCAGGGGCGCAGACCTTGTTGGGTGTGAACGAAGTGAACTACCCAACTGGGGCCGCCACCCTCCCAGCAGGCGAAACCGAAATCACCATTTCGAACACAAATGTTACCCAAGACACCTACATATATTTAACCCCTACATCCAGCACTTCAAACCAAACCCTGTTTGTAAAATCAAAGACCGCAGGTCTGCAGACCCCGTTGGATGGGAGCGAAGCGAGCTATCCAACTGGGGGGCAATTCACCATCGCCATCCCAGAAGCTATCAATTCGAACATCCAATTCAACTACTGGCTCATCCAAACCATGTAACAGGGTCCGACCCTCAAGAGGGTCGGACCCTAGCGAAGGTTGATCCCTATGCATAAATATATTATGAAAAACAAACTAATTTACACCTTCGAAGACGATCTCAAAGAAAGTTTAAAAGATCCTGGCTTTAAAAAAGCCTGGCAAGAATCAGAAACCGAATACTTGCTAGCCAAAAAAATTATTGACAAACGACTAAAGAACAAAATGTCTCAAAGAACTCTGGCCAAAAAACTTAATACTTCTCAGGCAGCGATTTCAAGGATTGAAACCATGCAAGCTAATCCATCTCTGTCATTCCTAAAAAAAATCGCTCAAGCTTTTGACAGCCAACTATCCATTCAATTTCAATAAGGAATTAGGGTCCGACCCTCAAGAGGGTCGGACCCTAGCGAAGGTTGATCCCTTTTAATCCAGCAGAATGGATTCAATTGATTCAGTATCCACTTGCTCAAGCAAGAAATTCTTATAAGAATCAAGATTCTTAAATCGCGAAAAGATATCCTCTATTTGACAAATATCGTCCAATTTTTGCCCACCAACGTATTCATGATAACTTGACCACGGCCAATCTTGCAAATTTTTAACTAACTTTGCAGTCAACGGATTAGTCTGGATATACCTATGCAGGTGGACATTTTGTTCATCTGAGCTAACCAAGACGGATTTATAACGTCCCTGAAACAATGGGCCAACTCTGTCATATTTTTTATTAAAATAACCAGTATATGCATTACTAAGTTGACGCATAAATTTAGGTATAATTTCCTGGCTGGTTTCTATATTTGTAGGAGCAAGATGTAAATGAAAATGGTTGGGCATAAAGCAATAAGTAAGTAATTTAATTTGTTCACTAACGTTGTTGATTTTCAGGTTTCCTGGTAAGGTGGGAAATCTAGTTTCAAGTGTTTTTGGTTTAGCCAGGTAAATTGTCAAATAGTACAAAAACGTTCGGTAATCTTGTTGATTTGTAAATATGACACGTTTTTCTACACCACGATTAAAAATGTGTTGAGGATGATTTTCAATAAATTCCCTATAAGTATGTTTGGCAGGCATTACCTAATTGTACCATAGGGTGCGACCCTCAAGAGGGTCGCACCCTCCCGAAGGTTGATCCTTTATTAATACACATTTTCGTAATGATCAACCTCAACCACCTTCCCACCCCTATCAAACACCACCCCCACCACATCAATCCTACAAGCCTTATCCTGCCAACCCTTCTCAGTCAAAAATAACCCCCCCATCCGCCTTACCTGCGCTAATTTCCGCCTATTCACCATCTGCCACGGCGCGCCATATTCATAACCAATTTTCGCCTTCACCTCCACAAAAACCACCGTTTCACTTCGCCTCGCCGTAGCTTTACGCGTAGGCGGGTCCACACAAATCAAATCCACCTCACCCCATTTATTCCCCCAGTTCATCTCCAAAATTTTATACCCCTTTTCCCGCAACAACCTCTCCGCCTCCCGTTCTCCCCTACCCCCAGTCTGCTTATTAAATCTTTTCACAAATAAATTATGCCACAAAATACCCTTGCCAAAAAAGAAATATGCGCAGGCGTGAAAGCATGGTATTCTGATTTCTTAATCAGAATTTTCAAGCCGAGCCAATATGTAGCGTTCATTCGCCGGAATGAACGACTACGGTTCTGACTTTGGCAGGGGTATTTTACGGCTACTAAAAAACCTTAATCCTATACTGCAACGCCTCCGCCCACTCCATCAGATTCGCCGACCAAGATCTGGCTATTGCCAAACTAGAGCAAGCTATGCTTAACTGTAACCTAGCCTGCGTCCACCTCATGAGACACCGCGACCTAAGCCGTCCCAGTGCCGATATTGCACCGGCCTTTGGCATCGGTCCCCAGTCCCCCCTGTCCCTTATCACATTATTAACCAACTACAGCCACCATGCTAAATAAACTAAACATCACCATCTTCATCGACGAATCCGGCACCCTACCTGATCCAAAAGACAAAGTAGTAATAGTTGCCGCAGTTGGCACCAATATAATTTCTCAACTAACTTCTGTAACAAAAACCATCAGAAAAACCCGTGACGCTAAAAAGTTATCTGAAATAAAATTTTACAGGGCAGGAGATAAAACCAAAACAAAGTTCCTAAAAACTCTTGCCAACAAAAACATCGACATCTTTGTTTTAATCGTCGAAAAACAAGGAAAATCAATCAAAGACTCACCCGAAAACTTTGCCATCCTCTGTTGGCAATTAATAGAAGAATGCAAGCTACTTTACCAAAACAACTTAAAAAAAATCATATTTGACCGCCACTTTCACCGTTTAATAGATCAAGAAGAATTCGACCTAATCTTAACAAAACTTCTAAAGAAAAAATTCGCTATCAGCCACGTTGACAGCCAAAAAGTACCCGCCGTAAATTCAGCAGACATGATTGCTGGCAGTGTTCTCTGGGCAACAACAAACAAAAACGACAAATTTTATCAGTTAATTAAAGAAAAAATAATCGTCGAAAAAACAATTAGTTGGAAAAAAATAGCCAGAAAATTCTGGCAAACAAAAACTCGTTCGAACCAGCGTAAACGCCCATCCAAAACGAGTTAATATTAACAATATACCATAACATGTCAACAAAATCAACCAACCGTCCCGCTGCCAATTTTGGACTGGCCTTCTGGCCTGCAGAGCCCAATCCCTCGTCTTTTCTCGTCTCTTCATCAAAAAACCTTAATTCTATACTGCAACGCCTCCGCCACATGCCTCTCCGCAATATCCTCACTCTCATCCAAATCCGCAATCGTCCGACTAACCTTCAACAACCTAAAATACCCCCTAGCCGAAACAGCAAACTTCTCCGCCGCTATCCGCATCATCCTTTCCGCATCACCACCCAATTGACAATATTTCTTCACCTGTTTATTCTTCATCTGCGCATTTGTATAAATCCCATCACCTGAAAATCGCTTGGTCTGTCGCTCTCTTGTCCCCATTACCTTATCCCTAATTTGACTAGATTTTTGAGCACTTTCGTTACTCGAAACAGTCAATTTGTCAATCTCCACCGCCGGCACCGACACATGCAAATCGATTCTGTCCAAAATCGGACCAGAGATTCTCTGCTTGTATCTAGCCACCTGCCTAAAACTACAATTACACTCGTGTTTAGGGTGACCCAAGTATCCACACGGACACGGATTAACCGAACCCACCAGCATAAAATCAGCCGGATACTTCATCCGCCCCATCGCCCGACTAATCACCACCCAACCATCCTCCATCGGTTGCCTCAACGCCTCCATTACGGTTCTAGGAAACTCCGCCATCTCATCCAAAAACAGCACCCCCAAATGAGCCATGCTCACCTCTCCAGGTCTCGGATTACTCCCCCCACCAATCAAACCCGCCATGCTAGTACTGTGATGCGGCGACCTAAACGACCGCCTCCGCACCAACGCCTCCCCTGGTCCCAACAAACCCATTACAGAATAAATTCGACTCACTTCCATACTTTCCTCCTCGCTCAAAAACGGCAAAATCCCCGGCAACGCCTTGGCCAACATGGTCTTGCCCGACCCCGGTGGACCCACCATCAACACGTTATGCCCCCCCGCCGCCGCAATCTCCAAGGCCCGTTTGGCCTGCTCCTGCCCAATCACCTCCGCCATATCAAAATCCACCGCCGCCGCCTCAATTAAATCAGTTGACTTAATATTATTCAAACTTTTAATCTTCTTATCTCCCTTAAAATGTTCCACCAACTGCACCAAATCCCTCACCGGCTTCACCTCAATTCCACTCACCACCGCCACCCCGTTAGCCGATTCAACAGGCACAAAGACGCAAGGTTTCTCATCGGACACTGATTGCTTCCTAGCAATCTGTTCAGATGTGGAACCTGACTTTTTCACCCACAACCCCACCAACAACCCACCCTTAGTATGCCGCAACTTCCCATCCAACCCCAGTTCACCATAATAAACCGCCCGTGCATCCTCATCACTCCACTCCACCTCCTTCGATGCCACCAAAATCCCCACCGCCATGGGTAAATCATAAGCCGACCCCTCCTTAGGAATATCCGCCGGCGCCAAATTCACCGTAATCCGCTTGTCCGGAAATGCCATCCCCGAATTCACAATCGCCGTCTTCACCCGCTCCTTAGCCTCGTCCACCGCTTTATTCGCCAACCCTACAATATTAAACCCAGGAAAACCCTTGCTAGCCACGTCCACCTCCACCTCTACCGGAATTGTCGTCAGACCCACATGTGCCACACTCCTCACTCGTACCAACATATCTTAGAGTATACATAAAAGGTCAGGCCGAATCATTTTCCCCACGTCATTCCCGCGCAGGCGGGAATCCATTCTTAACAAAGGTCTCACCTTTGTTAAACATTATTAAACAATATAAAACTTCCCACCCCTCTGTTCCACCTGCCCCAAAATCTCCAACCGCGTCAACTCCACCATCACCTGACTCGCCGACCGTTTCATCAATTTAGCCAACCTGTCCACCTCCATCCCCTCATTCTCTAGCCATCTTAACAAAGGTCTCACCTTTGTTAAATCCCCGTCATCCTGCACCGACTGGTGCGGGACCCCACCAAGTTTCATTTGTCCAGGCTTAAGACCCAACACCTCCAAAATATCCTCCACCCCGGTCACCATCTTCGCCTCTCCAGACTTAATTAACCCATTCGCCCCCTCACTCACCTTACTCGTAATCAACCCTGGCACGCACAAAACGGGTTTGTTCATTTTCTTAGCCCACCTCACACTGGTCATCGTCCCCGACTTCACCGCCGCCTCCACCACCAACACCGCCGCACTCAAACCCACCACAATCCTGTTCCTTTGCACAAACATCCACTGCTCCGCCATCGCCTCGCCGTAATACTCACTCATCATCAAACTTTTTCCCTTAATAAACTTCTCATACAATTTTTCATCCTCAATCGACAACCCCCTATCAATCCCCCAGCCCAACACCGCAATCGTCTCACCTCCGCAATCTAAGCAAACCTCGTGCGCCGCCTGATCCACCCCATACATAAAGCCAGAAACAATCACCACCCCCGCCTGCACCAGTACAGGCACTTGTTTCTCAATCACCCGCCTGCCATAATCCGTCATCTTCCGACTCCCCACAATCGCCAACCTCACCTTCCCCTCATCCAACAGCCCCAAATCCCCCTTGCAATACACCTTTACCCCCATTACCTTCATCTCCTTCGTCTCCATACAATCATTCTCTCATCGTCATTCTGGCTTGTCCAGAATCTGATTCCGGAGTCCTCATCAGAATTCGTCCCCAGAATGACATGAAGAAGTAGGGTGTAGTATGAAGAATGAAACGAAGAATCTAGCGTCAGCATTTTCTTTTCCGTCATTCTGGTAAGTGAGTCTTCGAACGCATCCAGAATCTGATTCCGGAGTCCTCATCAGAATTCGTCCCCAGAATGACAAAGGGAAAACCCTCAAACCCTCCTCGCCAATACCAACCCCCACACAAACTTAGCCCCCGCCTGCTTTAATACTTTACACGCCTCCCGCATCGTCGCCCCACTGGTAAACACATCATCCACCAGCAAAACTGCTTTATCTTTTAAACCGTCATTCCCGCGCAGGCGGGAATCCATACCAATCTTAAACACCCCCTTCACATTCTCCCGCCTCCCCTCCCTATCCTTTATCTTCGACTGCTGTTTACCTCGCTTCACCCGCCTCAACCCCTCCACCACCGGCAACCCCAACTGCCTACCCACCTCATCCGCAATCACTCTTGCCTGATTAAACCCCCGCCAGTTCCTTCTATATATATGTAACGGCACCGGCACCACCACATCAAACTTCTTACCCACCTCAAAATCCAGCAACTTCACAAACTCCTCCAACAACTCCTCACAATACTCAAACTTCACTCTAAAAATCAACCCACTCATTGTCCTTTCCCCATGATTATAAACCGCCGTCAACCCATCCATTCCCAGCCTTTCTGAACACATTTTGTGTACACTTCCACCCAAGTTTTCCTTCCCGCACATCGGGCAAATCTGCTCCACCTCCTCAAAACTTCGCTTACATTTATCACACAACCATGTCCCCAAACAACCACAACCCACACAGTCCTTTGGATAAACAAAATCAACAAACCAATCCACTAGCCACTTCATCACTTCCTACTATATACTATATATTTATAATAGCTCTGTCATCCCGAGCAAAGTCGAGGGATCCCTTTCAACAGTAACACTACCAGCCACAGGGATTCCTCCACTCAAAGACTCGGTCGGAATGACAACAAAACATATTGCTTAAAATATGAAATCCTTTAAACAGTTCAAAAACCAACTTCTCAAAGACCCTAAAATCAAAGTAGAATACGACAAACTTACACCCGAATACCAACTTGTTCAAGCAGTAATCAAAAAACGCATTCAGCGGGGGTTAAGCCAATCCCAACTTGCCAAAAAAGCCGGAACCCAACAATCCGCTATTTCACGCCTAGAATCTGGTCGATACAATCCCAGCCTAACCTTTCTCACCAAAATTGCCAAGGCCTTTGACTCTACTATAAATATCTCTTTTCAATGAACCGCAAACAAGCCTTCACCCTCATGGAAATGGTCATAGTAGTCGGCGTCATTCTTATTCTCACACTCCTTGCCCTCCTAACTCTAAACCCAAAAACCAGCATCAACAAAGCCTACGACGCCCACCGCAAAAAAGACCTAGAAAGTTTAAGAATAGCTTTCGAAAACTACTACACAGACTACTCCTGCTACCCCACCCAAGAACAAATCTCAAACTGCAACTCAAACGAACTAGATCCATACATCAAAGAAATCCCTTGCGACCCCGTTAGCACCGCCCCCTACGAACTAATCGCCAACCCCCCCACCTGCCCTCAAAATTTCATCGCCTATACCCAGTTAAAATATGACCAAGACCAAAACGCAGACAGCTTCAACTGCTTCTCCGTCAACTCCCCCAACTCCACCACCGATCCCAGCCACGACTGCAACACATACTTCGACTCTTTCACGCCCACAGAAACTCCCTCGCCTACCCCCTCTGGCACTGGCACACCAACTCCATCTCCCACTCCCTCTGGCACTGGCACACCAACTCCATCTCCAACTCCATCTCCCACCCCTACTGGTAGCTACCGCTACTGCTCCAGTATCGATACTTGCTCTCCACTCCCTACTGGTAAAATTTGCTATCCTTACTTCGACTGGGATGACACCGACTGCTCCGGCAAATGCTCCGACCCCGTCAACGTCTGCACTCCCTACTATCTCTAAAACTAAATAAAGTTTTATTGTATACTTAATATCATGATCATCGAATCCTGCACCACCAATCCAGCCAACACCAATCTCGGCAAACGCGTCTTCCAAAAAACCATCACCGTCATTGGCTACACTGCCCTCATTGCCTTTGCCGTCATTACCACCATCACCGTTATTGGCTCAAGTAGCAAATCCCCCACCGGCTCATACCTCTCTCCACTCCCCAAAGGCGAACTCGCCCAGGGTTCCTCATCGGACAGTGGCGCTCCTAGCGACTCTTCAGATGTGGAACCCGTCAAGTCCACCCCCGAACTCATCAACCTAGCCCAAAACTACCTAGACAAAGCCTTTGCCCTAGCCAAAACGCCACCAAAACAAACCCCAGAACAAAAAGCCAAGATCCTAGAAAACCTAGATCAAAGTCTAAGCCTTACCACCCAAGCCATCAGCCAAGACCCCAGAAATCCCAACGGCTACGTTTTAAGAGCCCATATTCTAACCGCCGTCAGTAACACCAACCCCAACGCCCTAGCCCAAGCCCAAAAAGACCTAGAAACCGCTCAAAACTTAAGCCAAGGTCAACCAATCACCTTGCCAGAAACCATCAATCCTCTAAATTTATTACCAGACCAACAAGCCCTTGCTAGCTCCGACCTTATCCTGGCCGCACCTTTACCCGGCCAAGTTTTGCCAGAGCAAAAGTTAGACGCGGCATCAAACTCCTTCACCACCAAGGCCATAATTCCTGCTGGCCAAACAGAACTCCTAATCAACGATAACAGAATCACCCCCACCTCTTACATCTACCTAATTCCAGAAACCAAAACCAACGCCAGCATATTTGTCAAATCCAAAGGCACTGGCCAATTCACCCTAGCAACATCTACCATATCAGATATAGACATTTCTATAAACTACTATATAATAAATCCCTAATGAGACAGACCCTAGACAAAATCGCCAGCCAAACCCTAAAATTCATCCTTCCTCTAACGGCCTTTCTGGTTCCCCTGTTCTTCCTCACCCTCACCCCAGACTTCTTCTCCTTCAACAAACGCTTCCTTCTATATATACTCGCCTCTGTTAGCTTAATCGCCTTCTCCATCAGAACCCTCACCCGCCGCAAACTCCAACTCACCCTCTCTCCTGCCAGTGGCCCACTTTTAGCCCTAGTCGCCATTTATATCATTTCTTCCATTGTCCAAGCCCCCAACACCACCCAAAGTCTTTTTGGCCAAACCTCACTCATTGCCGCCTTGGTTGTCATCTTCTTAACCACCACCTCTAGCCAAAAAAACCAGTTCGTCATCCAAACCACCATCTACTCTCTTTTAGCCTCCGTATTTATCACCAGTCTTTTTGCCATCTACCAAGCCCTAGGATTAGCAGAAAATATGGCCGGTCCAGCCTACCTCCAGTCCAAAATCTTCAACCCAGCTGGTGGCCCACTACCCCTTTTAAGCCTAACTCTACCTTTAATCCCTGCCGTAATTTATTTAGGCCTTAAAACCAACCAATGGCTCGCCAAACTTTTTATCTTCACCGTCGCCACCGTTTTCACCGTCGCCAGCATCTTTCAAATAAACTTCCTCTTGCCCTCTACTCCAGAAGCCTCCCTAACCCTCCTACCTTTATCAGCTGGCTGGTCCATCGCCGTCGACATCTTTAAAAACGCTCGCACCGCCCTCCTTGGCACCGGCCCGGGGACTTTCCTTACCGCCTTCACCAGACTAAGACCCATCAGCCTAAACTTTACCCCTCTCTGGAACATTCGTTTCTCTAACTCCTCCAACGAATTACTAACCATTCTCACCACCACCGGACTCTTGGGCCTCCTCTCCTTTATCTTTTCCTTCACCAGAACATCAAGCGCCGCAGGCGCGAAGACCTTGTTGGGTGTGAACGAAGTGAACTACCCAACTGGGGCCCACCACACCTTTTCCCGCATAATTCTCATCACATCCTTCATCGTCTTTTTCCTAGTCCCCGCCACCCCCGTGCTTTTAACCCTTAGCTTTTTAGCCCTAACCCTAGTTACCTTAAATCTTAAGCTCCAAGACCATAACAAAGTAAAGGACGTCATCATCAATCTAGTCGCCACCCCAAAATCAAGCGCCGCAGGTGCGCAGACCCCGTTGGATGCGAGCGAAGTGAACTACCCAACTGGGGACAACACAGTGAACTACCCAACTGGGGGAGCCAACGCCATCCTTCCTTGGGCCTACACCACTTTCACAGTAATTCTTCTTGGTTTCTTCTGGTTCTTCTCTGGTCGCATCTACGCCGCCGCCGCCGTCACTAAAAAAGCCATCGACACCTTAAATACAGAGGCCATCACCTCCTACAACTATCAATCTCAAGCCTACACCCTAGACCCCACCAACCCAGCCTACCGCATTAACTTCTCTCAAACCTCTCTAGCCTTAGCCAACTCCCTAGCTCAAAATGAAAATTTATCCGACCAAGATAAACAAGACCTAACCCAACTAGTCGAACAAGCCATCAGAGAAGCCAAAAACGCCACCCAGCTAGACCCTAGAAACGTCACCGTTTGGGAAAATCTAGCCAGCACCTACCGCCAAATAATCAACTTTGCAGAAGGCGCCGCAGACTGGACCATCGCCGCCTACTCCCAAGCTATCAACCTAGACCCCACCAACCCAGCCCTAAGACTAGACCTAGGCGGAGTTTTGTTGACCCTAAAAGACTACGACGGCGCCATCAGCCTATTCCAACAAGCCGTCGACAGAAAATCCGACTGGCCCAACGCCCACTACAACCTCTCAGCCGCCTACAGAGACAACAAAAACTACCCCAAAGCTCTGGCAGAAATGAGAATTGTTGTTCAGCTTCTTGACCCCAACACCGACGACTACCAAAAAGCCCAAGACGAACTTACAGCACTAGAAAAACTCGTCCCCGCAGCGCAGGTCTCCCCGGGGGTGGGCCCTGACTCCCCCGGGGTGGCCGAAACCGAAAAAGACATCCAACTAGTCACCCCCACCCCGCTTCCCTCACCAGCAGAACCTATTAACCTCCCAGAAGACTCCGCCCCAGAAATCCCTTCCCCCACCCCCACAGAAGAACCAGAATCAACAGAACAATCCACAAACTAAGGTCAGTGTTTCTCATCGGAACTGGCTCCGCCATCGGGCGGAGATCTGTTCAGATGTGGAACACGCCTTAACGGTTAAATCTCCCTTTTCTCCTCATACATTCTCTCATCCGCATCTTTAAATAGTTTACCTACCACATCTCCTCCCTCATCCACTATCTCCAAAAACTCCTTCGCCGTAAACAACTTAACCCCAAAACTAACCGTCCCAGCTTCCTTACCCTCTAACACTTTAATTCTCTCAAGCCTCTTTTTTACATCTTCCTCATCCACAAAACCATCTCTATCACTATACACCAGCAACAACACCCCAAACTCATCTCCACCCAATCTAACCACAACGTCATAATCCTTCAATACCTCAGAAATTTTATGTAATACCCCGTCTCCGTGTGGATGTCCAAAAGTATCATTAACTTGCTTAAATCTATTAACGTCCCCTAGCAAAAGCACTACTTGTTTTAATTTTCCTCTTTTTATCACCTCTGCAATTTTTTGCACCTCTTGCTTAAATCCTTCCCTATTAAGTATCCCGTGTTCTCCTAGCATTGGATCAAGCCTTACCAGTCTCCGCAATCTCTCAAGCTCCGCACTAATCATCTCTTGCCCATCCTCTGGCAACATATTCAAATAATCCTCCACCCCCAACACTGGTCCTACTTTTTCTTCCTCCATATATCATCTACACAAATTATAAACGTGCACCTTGGAGGTGCACACCAGCGTGGTGGACCCGAGGGGGATCGAACCCCTTGCCTCCTACGTGCCACGCAGGCGCTCTACCAACTGAGCTACGGGCCCAAGATTCCCCCTATTTTACCACGTCGTCATCCTGCACCGACTGGTGCGGGGCCCCACCACCCCCTTGACAGCCATCAAGTAACATGTTACTATTAAGTCATGCTACTAACCCATAGAACCAATCTTCTATTAGAAGAAACAGACTACCACCTACTCTCCCAGCTTGCCTCTCAAAACAACGTCAGTATGGGTAAACTTATCCGCCAAGCAGTCAAACAAACCTACACCATACCCCAGATCAATACCACCGCTAAAATACTCTCTAATCTTCAAAAACTTGGCCAACAAATAAACACCAAGGGCATCAACTACAAAGAACTTATCGCCCATGGCCGCAAATAAACAGCCGTCCGTGGTCATAGACTCATCTGCCATCCTGTCATACCTTCTGCCAGACGAGTCCCCACCCAAGAAAATATCCCACACATTTCAGCTCTATCAACAAAACAAACTAAACCTTATTGCTCCAGAACTCTTAAAAATAGAGGTGGGTAACACTCTAAAAACAGCTATTCTTCAAAAACGACTACAACCCAAACTAGCCAAACAAATACTCAAACAATTCTTACTCCTACCTATCAGATACACCTACCAAATAAATTACCTAGCCACACTCAACCTAACCATCAAACACAATCTTTCCTTTTATGACGCTCTCTATCTACACCTAAGTCAAATCAATCAAGTACCCCTAATCACCATAGACAAAAAATTAGCCAAGTTATCCTTATTAACCTAGCCCTAGAAGACAACCTACAACTCCCTCCATAATCACCCCAATCACCCTACCCACCTCCACCAATCCACTCACGCGATCGCGTATCTGGTTTAGTAACTCATCGGTATTTTATCACCAAATATACTAAAATACCCTCATGTGGCACCAGCCACGTTGAACGTAATATTGCTCTGCGATAGACGTTCTTATGTGGCCCCAGCCACGTTGAACGTAATATTGCTCTGCGATAGACGTTCTTATGTGGCCCCAGCCACGTTTAAATTTCTTAATAAGAAATTTATTACGTGGGCCTGTAGGTAAACGGTATACCGTACCCCTCGCACGGGTAAATTGGCGGTCCAATTCCGCCCAGGTCCACCACGTAATAAATTTTTTCAAAATTTAAACGTGGTTAGTCACGTTTACTTTCTTTCTTAGAAAGTATTACGTGACACCTTAACGTACAATCAAAAACTCAAAACTCCTCCCTTGCCTCGTCGAAGCCTTGGCGTAGACGGGCCCTCAACTCCTCCACCCCCACCATCGTCCCACAAGAAATGGGTAAAACCTCCACTCCCTTGTCAGCAAATTCCTTCACAATTTTCTCCACCTGCTTTTCATCAATCAAGTCAATTTTATTCAACACCACAATCTCCTTTTTCTCAGCCAACCCATTCCCAAATTCCTCCAACTCCCTCCGCACCATCTCATACTCCTCAATCTGGGGTTCAACCTCCAATAGAGGTTGAACCCCAATTACGTGCACCAACACCGTAGTCCGTTCCACATGCTTCAAAAACTGTATTCCCAACCCCTTCCCCCTACTCGCTCCTTCAATCAAACCCGGAATATCCGCCAACACCAAAGACTTCTTGCCTACCTGCATCACCCCCAAATTAGGTTCTAACGTAGTAAATTCGTAATCGGCAATCTTTGGTCTAGCCTTGGTCAAAATAGACAAAAGTGTCGATTTACCCGCATTAGGCAACCCCACTAAGCCCACATCCGCCAACAGTTTTAACTCCAATGAAAGCTCAAACTCCTCACCATCCACACCCTCAGTAAACTCCCTTGGCGTTCGATTACTAGCACTCTTAAAATGATCATTCCCCAACCCCCCCCTACCACCACTAGCCACCAACTCCCTCATCCCCTCCTTATCCATATCCACCACATGTGCACCTTGGAGGTGCACACTTACCACCGTGCCCACTGGAACTTTTATCACCAAATCTTCACCATCCTTACCACTTTTAAGCGACCCCATACCATTCTGCCCCTTCTCCGCCATATATTTCTTTTTGTGAGCGAAATCACTTAACGTAGACAGATTCTTGTCCGTTTCTATATATACATCCCCACCATCTCCACCATCTCCACCATCCGGGCCACCTTTAGGCTGATACTTCTCCCGCCTAAAATGGGCAGAACCATCTCCCCCGTCTCCAGCTTTAATAATTATCTTTGCACTATCTACCATATTCCATAGTTTAACATCAATAGTCCACCAACCCACTCACCTCGTCATCCTGAACTTGATTCAGGACCCCACGGGGATTCCAGAAACCCACTATTGACAAAGATATCTACATACCATCATACTAAAAATCAATGACCAAACTAAAACTCTTTAGATCTAGAAAGGACAAACTTGGTTTTTTCCTTTTTTTAACTTCTATTCTTCTCATCCCCGCCCTCATCATCACTGTCCGCCAGTCCCAAGACATCCGCAAAAAAGCCTATGAAACTACCCCAGAATCATCAGTCCTTGCCCTCAATGTTCAAAACGGACCCGCCATAAAAAACATTACTTTCTCTATAAACACTCCTCAAGCAGTTGACGGTATTCAATTTGTTGCCTACCTTGATTACCAATCTCCCGATAACCTCGTTTTCAATCTACCAGAAACCGCCATCAATAATCCTGGTTCCCCTGGTCTCAGCATCATCACCAACACCATTGAACACGAACCAGCCAACAATCGTTATAAAATCACTCTCTCTGCTATAACCCAAAACCCACAACAACCATTTCCTACAGACCACCTTCTTAACAAACCAATCCAAATCGGTAACATTCATCTTTTCTTCGATAATATAACAAAAACCTCAACTGCCACACTTTCGTTTGACTCCACAATCACCAAAGTTATCAGCCACTCAACTGGCGAAAACCTTGCAGGTAACCTCCCCACACTTAAAATTACTTTTCAACCCACCCCAACCCCCACTCCTTCCATCAGCCCCACCCCTACTTCCACCATCTCAGCCACACCCACTTCCCTCCCCACTCCTACCATAATTCCAGCTGAAACTACAACTAAACTTTACCTCAACTTAGAAGGTACCCACCCCAACGGTCTTCCTAATCTCACCACCACCCTCTATAACCAAGCAGGTAACATCATCAAACCTGTTGGTCCAGTAGGTTTAGGTTGGAATCAACAAACCAACTCTGTCCAGTTCATTGCCTCATACAATCTCCCCAGAAATACCATTAACCAACCCCTTTACACTTTCATCATCAAAAGCTCAAAACACTTAGGTAAGGCTTTTCAAACCAGCCTAATACCCAATAGAGAAAATATCATTGATCGTACTGAAACCCTCATCCTCACTGGCGACGCCAACAACGATAACCTTATAGATCTCGAAGACTACCACATCCTAACCACAACTTTCAATCCCACTCTTCACCAACCAAATGCCCAAGCCGACTTCAATTATGACGGCTATGTCAATATAAAAGACTATCAACTCTTAGTTAAAAACTTTGCCCCAGGTCAACCAGGTGACACTTTTAATTCAACAAATAATAAAACACCACCAGTCACCAAACCAACCAAAACCATAGGCAAACCCATCACAGTAACCCCCATCCCAACCAAATACCCTAAATAATACCCATGGATCTTAATCCAACCTATTCCCTCTCGTACTTTAGAACAAATGCAGAAAGTGCCCTTGATATCATTCTCAATACCCAAAACCAGACCACCAACGGATTCCAGATTGTTTTCCAAATCACCGCCGATCCCTCACTCTCAATAATCGATCAAAACCCAAATCTAGATGGTGTTCAACTAGACATCATCAACCACCCAAATCTAAACTTTCTTACCAATCGCGTCAAACCCATCTTAAACGGCTACCAAATCGAACTAGCCGCCATCACATCCAATCCATCCAAACCTGTTGCCTTTCAAGAAAACACCACAATTGCCAAGCTCATTTTTACACAACCCGCAACAGGCACAATTACCATCAACCAAGATAATCAATTCACTGAAATCAGCACACAAAACTCTTCACAAACCACTCCCTCCACAGATACCAAACCCACAACCATCTCCACCCAACCCACTGGCCAACCTATCCAAAAGCTAGGTGGTCAAATGTACACACCACCCACACCAGTTGCCACCACAACAATTTCTCCAACCCCTACCACCGGACCATTCATCAGCACTCCAATAATCATCACCGCCATCTCCATCACCCTCGGTCTAGTTGCCCTCATCTACACCATCCGCCAACTCAAAAATTAACCAAGGTCTCACCTTTGTTAAACCCGTTACATCCGTCCATAAACCACCGCCCCCTTATCCCTATATTCTTCCTCCCATCCCAACTCCAGAGCCCCACCCTCATCAAGTTCCAAGTCCAAAAACGTCCCCGGCGCGATCAACAAGTACTCCGTTCCCATACCCAACAAGTACTCATTCCAACCCGGCTGTGCCTGAATCACCTCCAACCAAGTAGTGTAAGGACTTTTACTTCCCTCCCCTATCCAGGCCGGCATCCGACCATCCACGAACATCTTCATTTCTGGTAACTGCCAAATCAAAAAGCCACCCAAGTTATATCCCCAAGCAATCAAAGCGTCGTAAATAAAAGCCGTGTAAGCCCACTTATAGCCAGGTAACAAATATGTCAAGTCATTCTCCAAACACCAACGAGCACCAGACAATATCCGATTACCACACACATAATGCCAACCAAAATCATTATCCACCAACGGCAAAAAAAACGCCAAACCCACCACCGCAAAAAACATCAACCACATAATCCACCTATTCCCCTCATCCATACCCGTCATTATATACAACACCCACTTTAACCAAGGTCTCACCTTTGTTAAAGTTAATTTGCTACAATAAAATCATGCCTGCCAAAAACATTGTCAAAACCTACAAACCAAATAGTTACTACCATCTATACAACCGCGGCGTAGACAAACGAACAATTTACCAAAACAAACAAGACTACGCCGTTTTCCTAAGCTACCTAAAAGAATATCTCTCCCCAATTCCTTCCAAAAACCCAAAAAGGGAAATATCGATCAACGAAAAAACTTATCAAATCAAAGGTTATCAATGTTGCAACTACAATCAAAATATCATCCTCATTGCTTACTGTCTTATGCCCAACCATTTTCACTTACTTGTCAAGCAAGAGTTAAATCGTGATATTCAATATTTTATGAAATCACTAACAGCCCGTTACACTACCTACTTCAACAAACAACATCAAAGATCAGGTACACTTTTCGAAAGCGCTTACAAAGCAGTTCTAGTAAACACAGAGGAGCAATTTATTCATTTATCACGTTACATACACCTCAATCCCCATCCAAAACCACTAACCAGCCAACCTTCAAGCTATTCAGACTATATGAAACTAAAAAACACCTCTTGGGTTCACACTCAAACCATCATCAACCACTTCAAAACCCCTTTGGCATACAAAAATTTTGTCGAGGACGGCAAAAAAGATCAGCTTCTACCCACCATCAAATCTCTCATCCTCGATTCTTAACCAAGGTCTCACCTTTGTTAATAATAAAAACATACACACCGTTTTGGGAAGACCCAAACAACACTTTCAACCCTCTATTCTTTATAAAATCACCTCCAAATTCCCAAAAAACTAAATTATTCTTTTCTCCAGATCCGTGATATGAAGGTTTAAGCAAGTACTTAATCTCACCAGTTTCTCTATCAACCTCTGCTCTTTTAATCGTCTTTCTTCTCATTATTACCGGTATGGTAAACACACAAACCCCATTAGGTTTCAATATCCTCCCACACTCACTTAAGGCCCTGTCCACATCATATACATGTTCTAAAACTTCACTATGAACTACCAAGTCAAAACTATTATCTTCGTATGAAAGGTTTGTAATATCCTCCTTTTTAACTCCTTTCAACCAATTAAAAAACCTAGCCCTAAAACTAACCTCGCTATACTGGCTCAGAACCAAACCAGGTAGTTTATTCAATATAGGGTGCAAATCACCACAATAATTTATCTCCGCCACCTTAAGCCCAACTTTAGAAGCCACTTCCACCCACTCAGTCAAGTTATTTACGCCCTTAAAAAATCTTGATTCCATTATTCCCCTAGCCAAAGCCCTAGACCTCATTGAACTGCTACACACCGGGCAAAACATAGACTCTTTCTCGTCTCTTCCCCGCCTTTGTTTATCAGTCAAACCCCAATCCAAAACCAAACCATCAGTCAATATCTTTCTAAAAATAAACTTATTCTTATCTGACTTCTCACCACAAACAACACAATACATCCTCATTACTCAATTTTAAACCACAAAGCATCGCCTAGTTTTTCTCACCCCTAATAATCCACCTGTTTCCCTCATCCACGTCCGTCATTATATATAATCATCAATCCCGTCTTATATAAATCCTGCTCATTTCGGCTTTATCTTTAGTCAGTCTGGTTTTATATAAATGGCTCGACGTTTCTGGAATACTATTGGTAATACTATCAAACACAGAAAACAATACTTGTTTATAGTCACCTCTCTGCCTAAGTTTATCAAGCGCCTCTAAATTTCTTTTCCACTTCCGCCGCGGAACAATCACATCTGGCTGTAGGCTCAAGTCCGATTCTAAATCATTCTCAATATATCCTACAATCATTCTACTATCCAAATAATACATATAGACCGCTTCCTCATAATTTGTGGCAATCAAAAGATCACCAGGCCTATCATAATTAGCTCTAATATACGGAATTACTACATCTAGGGGACCAAGATATCTATTTCCAACCTCATAAAGCCTGTTCCTTAAGGCGGTAACCTTTATTCCCAAAACCGGTAATCCTAGTAACAACACCATTACCAACGCTCTTTTTAAGTCTTTTTTTTTCAATTCAAACAAACCAGCTCCTTCCAAAATCAATATCAAAACCAAAACCGGTTGTAAGACAATAAAATAACGTTCAAACATATAGGGAGTTCTGGCAATCAACAAAACGTAAATCACCGTCAGCAAACCCAAAAAATCTGCCGCCCTTCCCTTTATTCCCCTATCCAAACCTTTCTTAAAAAGAATTACTTTAATAAACAAAACCACCAACAAAAACTCATACACTAACGCAGATTTCATCATTTGAAAAATATGATAAAAATAATCAAACCAGCCAAACTCCAAAAAGCTAGATATCTCTATAGATATCCTCGATGTCTCAAAAAAAATCATCCCCGGCAGCACCAACAGGCCAGAAATAATTATCGGTAACAAACTTTTAATTTTTTTCTCTCCAAACAACTCATACAAAACTATCGTCCCAGCCAAAATAATATATGCCGGAAAAAAAGTATAAAAAACCAAACTCAAACACCCCGCCAAACACCAACAATACTTCAAGTAACTCATTTTATTACCAAAATGATGTCTAATATAAGAATAAAGAACACCCGCCATAAAAAACAAAAGCAAAGAATAATAACGCACTTCCCGCAAATGCAAAATCAAAGGCACCGACGAAACCGTAAATAACAAAAACACCAACCAAAACTGTAATTTATCATTAAACAACCAATCTATTGCCAAACCCATCATCACCACCCCCAACAAACCAATCAAAGCAAAGGGTAGCCGTAACAAGGCCGTTTTAACATAAATATCGCTAATTTTACCAGCAAAAAACTCCCCTATCGTCGCCAAGTAATACTGAGTCCACCCAGAACCAATATAAGCCCCCATTCCTTCTTTGACCGCCAAATCCTTATTTGGATGTTCAAATAAATATAAAATATTTTTACCATCAAAAACTTTTGGATATCCAAAACGCAATATTCTCTGGGCATAAACTGCTGTTTCCGCCTCATCATTCCATAATAAAGGATAAGAAATATTTCCCAATAACAACATCAATCCAAATAGCGCCAACCCCAAAACCCCCAGTAATTTTAATCTCTTTTTCATTTTAATTTTTCTGCCACTAATAGCAACACCTCACCCCTGTTAGAGAAATATAACAAAATATTAACCAAAAAACACAACGGCATCAAAACCAAGAACAAACTTCCATAAAACAAAATCCGCCAATCCCAATCAGGCTTCTGCAACCAATTAAAAAAAACTTGATCGGACTTAGTCAACCAGCTAATAATACTCTGACTAGAAATAAAACTAGAGTACTCCAAAGAAAAATTATGCCGTTTTTTAACCATAAATCCATATTTTTCTAATAACCCCTCCAAACTTTCATAGTCAAAAAAACTCAAATGATACTTCAAGTCCAGTCCTAACCAATAACAACCCGTCCACTTCCTCGTCCAAGACGCAAAATTAGGCACCTCTACCACTAATTTTCCTCCCCTTTTTAACAAACGACGCATCTCGGCCAAATAACCTTCGGGGTCCTTTACGTGCTCCAAAACGTGCCAAATGGTTATTACGTTAAAACTTCCACTGGGTAATTTTAATTTTATTAAGTCTCCGTCATAAACTGTCAACCCCAAACGTCGCCTAGAAAACTCCAGGGCCGGCTTAGAGATTTGTGTTCCAACTACTTTCTTAAAACCAAAATACTTTCTTAAATAATAAAGCATAAACCCTCTCCCGCTACCTACATCCAAAACAGATCTGTCCAACCGTCCAACAATCAACCACACTTTAAAAGCTCTAAAAAACCTAAACATTTTAATCACAGATTCGATTCCCAAGCCAAATCGACCACCAATCTCATTTCGGTAATAGTTTTTATAAAGTTTTTCAGGTTTTGTCTTCATGACCCGATTAAAAACCAAACCACACAGCTCACACTTAAACAACCTCTCCTTCTCAAAATTGATATAAACCCTTGCCCTTCGGTGTAGACATCTTTTTACTACCATCTCGACCTCAATAAATAACCAAAGTCATACCATAAATCCCCCTTAATCAAATCCCTTTTCAACCGCCTCCAAATATACGCAGGCCTAAGATAAAACTGTCTAAATGCCTTTTTATAATACTTACCTATCGTTTCCCAATCCAGATTTTCGTGCTTAAACAGCGGTTTTTTAATCTGATGTAACCTGTACTCCAGCCAATCCCAGCTCAAAATTCTCCCCTGTGCCTTAAGTAATTTGTAATAACCAGTACCCGGATAGGGAATACACAAATCAAACTTAGCCGTCGACAACGGCAAACTTTTAGCAAACTTAATCGTTTTCTCCATCGACTTTTCCGTCTCCCCCAAAAGCCCTAAAATAAAAAACCCAAAACTCTCGATTCCTTCCTCTTCAGCCTGCCTCACCGCCTTTCTAATCTGAGCTAACTTTATCCCCTTACCCACCCCGTCAAGCACCTTTTGATCACCCGACTCGATCCCAAACCCCGTCTGCCAACAACCAGCCTTCTTGGCCAACCTAAAAAATTCCCTATCGGTAAAATTCACCCTAATCCCGTTTATCAAAGACCAAGGGAATTTTAGCCCTCGCCTAATAATTTCCAGGCAAATCTTTTTAGCTCTATCAATATCTTGGGTAAAACTGTCGTCAGCTATATGAATCTCCTTAAACCCACACTCAAGCATATACTCCATCTCGTCAACCACCCTCTTAACACTTTTCATCCGGTAGGCCGTTCCAAAGATATCCTTGCAGCAGAAATTACAACTATATGCACAACCCCTGCTCGTCTCCATCAAACCAGCCGGGTTTTTCCGGCAAGACAACCTCGAGTTTTTATACTTCTCCAAATCAAATAACCCCCACGCTGGCAGAGGCAGATCATTCAAATTCTTAATCGGGCTTTTTTTATCTTTAAAAATCTTTCCCTTAAACTTCCCCAAATTCTTTTCTTTCAATATCGTTTCTAAAGCAAAATCCGCCTCTCCTACTACCACAATATCAAAACAACCCTCAGCCAAGACTTCCTTCTGACAAATGGTAGCGTGCACCCCGCCAATTATGGTAGTAATTTTAGGATAAGCCTCTTTCAATCTCGTTATAAGCTCCACCGCTATCGGATAAACTGGTGTCTTAGCCGATACCACCATCACTTCTGGTTTAAAATATCTAACTTGCCGCTTAAGTTCTGTCCAGGCATCCACCACCAAGTCCAAGTCAACCACTCTTACTTTATGTTTCCCAACCAAGTGCCCCGCCAAAGTTGCCAACGTCAAACAAGGGTAACTCGGAGCCCCCACCCGCACATTAGTTTCCAAATACACCAGTTTCTTCGAAGGTAAACTAACCAACAACACCCTAGCCATTATTGCGTTGTCTAAACCAATAATTCATCGCCACCTCCACCGTCCCCAAACCATACTTAACACTACGCCAAAAATCAATGCTAGAGGCCTCAGCAAAATAACGCACCGGCACAGGAATTTCTCCAATTTGAAAACCTTTTTCAACAATCTGAAATAACACCTGGCTATCAAACACAAAATCATCAGAATTTCCCTTAAAATCAATCGCCTCCAGCACCTCTCGCCTGTAAGCCCTCATCCCTGTGTGCCACTCCGACAAACTCTGACCACTAACTAAGTTCTCCAAAAAGGTCAAGACCCTGTTACCCAAGTATTTATAAACCGGCATTCCACCTTCCAGTGCCTCTCTTCGGGTACGAATCCTCGACCCCAACATCACGTCAAAATATCCATCTCTAATAAACTCCACAAAGTGTTTAATCAGCCGCGGATCATACTGATAATCAGGGTGAATCATCACCACAATATCCGCCCCACTCTTAAGAGCCAGTCGGTAACAAGTCTTCTGGTTGCCTCCATAACCCTTGTTTTGTTTGTGCTTGGTAACCTTAAGTTTCAGCTTTCTAGCCAAGGCCACCGTTTTGTCCACGCTACTATCGTCAACCAAAATGATCTCACCCACCACATTTTTAGGAATATCTCTCACCGTCTTTTCCAGGGTCTTTTCGGCATTGTAAGCCGGCAAAACCACTACCACCTTAGGTTTTTTACGCATTTTTTTTAATCGTCCATCTCGCATGGCCAAATTATATCACCCACCACGCTATAATATCTCTATGACTTGTCCCTTAATCTCCATCGTCACCGTCGCCAGCCCCCATCGCACCCGTTCTCTTATTCGTCTAATAAACTCCGTTTACCAATCCACTTACAAAAACTTCGAAATTATTGTGGTAGATAATAGCCTCAACCCCCACCTTGCCTCCACAATCAAAACCAGATTTCCCAAAATTACCTTTATTATCATGCCCCAAAACACCGGCATGCTAGGTTTTAACATCGGCTATATAAACGCCCAGGGTAAATATATCCTAAGCCTAGACGACGACTCTGGCATAAGAAAACACACCTTGCAAAAAATAGTTACCTGCTTCCAAAACCAACCCAGCAAAACAGCCGTTTTATCTCTCACCCGCTTCAATCCCTTAACCAACAGCTTTTATGCAGAAGCTCAAACCAACCAAAGAAAAGCCCACATCCTTAATTTCTCCACCGGCGCCTGTGTTTTTAGAAAAAAGGCTTTCAAAAAAATAGGTTACTACGACCAAGACTTTTTCTGCTGGATCCACGAAGACGATTTTGGCCTAAGAACCCTAAACCAAAACCTAAGTATCAGCTTCCAAAAAGACATAGTTGTCGACCACTTCGAAAAACCCTCCGCCACCTTAAGAAAAAATCTCATCATTCTAAGCGCCCGCAACAAAGTTTGGCTCAATCTCAAGCATTTCTCCGCTAAATTCATCCCCCTTCTCATCGCCCGCGACCTAATCTGGATCCTACTTTTACCCCTCCGCCGCCGTTCAATTAAAGCTCTATTTTACGGTCTTTCTGGCTACCTTTCCGGTTGGCTTAACCCCTTTCCTGCTCTTAAAAAAAGGCAGGTTGTTAACCCCAAACTCCAAAAAATCTTCCTAAAACAATACTTGCTTCAATGAATAAAATCAAAATTTCCCTTACTATTCCAACCTTTAACCGCGCCGACCTACTAGACCAAACTCTGCAAAGCGTAATTGCTCAAACCACCCGCCCTCACCAAGTCATAGTTATAGACAACGCCTCCACCGACGACACCCCCCAAGTAGTCAAAAAATACAAGGAATACGGTATCAAATACCATCGCAACAAAACAAATCTTGGCATGGTCGGCAACTACAACCAATGCATTAAACTAGCCACCGGCACCCATATAAGCTTCCTACATAGTGACGATCTCATCGCCCCCACTTGGCATCAAGTATGGCTCAAAACCATCAAAAACAACCCAGCTGACTTCTACCACTGCTCCATCTGTATTATCGACATCAATAACAAACCAAAAATTATTTATCACACCTTTCCAAAAAACACCTATCTTCCCCCCTCTCAAACCATTTCTCAACTTGTAAAACACCACTGCCCCATTATTGCTCCTACCGGCGCCACCGTTTTTGAACTTAAAAACCTAAAATCAGTTGGTCCCTTCGTAGAAAAATATAAAACAGAGGCCGACGTAGACATATTTCTAAAAATCGCCAAAAAATCAAGTCTTTATTATCAAAAATCGGTTCTCTTCTTTCACAGATCCCATCCAGAACAAACTTTTGAAACTAAAAAAGCAGTCAAAACTGTTGCCAACCGAACAGAAAAACTAGAACGATATTTCAAATTAATCAAACACTTCACCAACAATGAAGACTTTATTCTAGAAAATATTTTCATGAGTCTGGCCAGCACCAACCTTTATCTTGCCAAGCTAGAATTTAATCGTGTTTTTGCTGCCAACCAAGTAGCTAAAAAAGTTTTTCCACAACTATGGACTAAACCAAATCATTACTACCAATTTGCAAAAATCCAATTAATGTTTGTTTTAAGAGCCATTAAAATGCAACTTTCCCCCATTTTTTTACCGCCAAACCATACTCTTTGCCTTCCACCCCATCAATCGCCTGTCTCATAGCCATCGCCCCAGCCTTGGTACCACCCGGGTGGCCATGAATCGCCCCACCTACGTTAGCCAAGTAATCCACCCCAAATTTTTTGCTTACAACCCCCACCAAACCAGGGTGCATCCCACAACTCAAAGACGGTAACACACCCAGACTAGACAACTCATCCATTATTTCTTTCAAACTCTTTTGATCATCACTTAAATACCCTCCCCACATACCGGCATGAATCATGTCCACCCCCATCATGCCCGCCAACTTACACATCACCTTCCATTTAATATGAAACGCGTGTTTCTCGTTAGTAATTATCTTATCCCCACTTTTCTGAAAAAACAAAAACAAAGGCAAATCCAACTCTCTAATAGCCTTATACACCCCAAAACCAGCCCACCAGTTCACATGCACCGCGTTACCACCCAGTTTATAAACCTTTTTCACCCTATCAATTACATACGGATAATCCCCGTTCACACACACCGCATATATCACCCTTTTACCTTTCAAGTACTTCATCACTAAACTTACTCGTTCTTCCAATGGGCAACAATCAGGGTTAGCCATTATCTCGTCTTCCTTAATAAAATTAACCCCGCCTTCCACCATTTCTTTAACCACTTCCAACAACTGTTTTGGCCTCAACCCCACCTTGGGTTTTATTATTCCTCCCAACAAAGGCTTGTTATAAACTTCTGTGAACTTTCTAATCCCTTCAACGCCAAATTTGGGCTTAAAAAACCTAAAATCATTTGGTAATTCAATATCCTCTACAAAACACTTGTTAATTATCCCTATATCCAACTGCCCCCCCATTATCTGCACCAACAACTGACTCACTCCATCTTCCTTCAGGTTAATATTCGCCAAAGGAAAAGCAATTTTCACTCTTCCCTGTTTTTCCTTCTCTAACTTTTCTTTTTCTGCCAATATCAACGCCACATGTTTTTCAACCAACTCCTTTGTCTCCCAACCATTACGCACATTGGGATTACCAATACTTTGTCCCACCGCAATCGCCCAAGCCGCCTCTTGCAAACTGGTCTTAGACTGCAAAAAATACTCCACCACCAGATACTTATTTTTGTTGTATTTCTTTCTATTCAATCTCATATTTATCTCCTACCACACTTGGCGTTTTAACCACTATTAACTCACAGTCACTCATAAATTCAGGCTTTACCACCTCCCCAGGCTCAATCACGAAAATATCCCCTTCCTCCAATATCTCTCTATTTATCTTCATCTTTCCTCTAATTAAATAATTAATCTCACTCGCTACTTTATGATAATGCTTCGGCCATTCCTGACCCTTATAGTGAGTCATATACGCCACCTCAAAATCCTTGGTTCTAAACACACTTGGCACAAAATCACCCACAAACCACCCGCCCTTCATGTTCTTTAATTTATTAATCTTCATTATTTATATTTCATTAAATTATCACTGCAAACTCCCAAAGCCTTAGAAATATCCCAACCGCTCACTTGCTCCGGCATCACCGCAATAGAATTTTTACCCAAAGCTTTACCGGGGTATGTCCAGACAAACCCTTTAGATGTTAGCACTCTTTCATCTTCCTCATGCCAAAAACAATGAACCTTGTTCTCAAGCATTTTTTCTAAAGCAGACAAGTTTTTTGCATGACACCACAAACCCTTGGTTTTTAAGAATTCTAAATTTGTCTTATATTGTGGTTCATCGTGACCCAACCACCAACCATTATCTTTAAACCAAACATCAATCTCAACATCAAAACCTTTTTCCAAAGCCTTGCCCACATATCCAGGTTCATTCTCCTCCTTTATATTTCGTCCTTTTAGGTTTCCCCTGTGAGCAATCAATATCATATGGGCATTCTACCATCAATTTACAGCTATAATAACTCTCATGAAAGTTATCATCCCCATGGCCGGTCATGGTTCTCGTTTCTCCGTTGCCGCCCATCTAAATCCAGAGTTCAAAAAACCCAAACCTTTAATTAATGTTTTAGGCAAACCCATGATTAACTGGGCCATAGACTCTCTTTCCTCCTTCAATCTCACTCCAAACGATTTTATTTTCGTTACTCTCAAACAACACCAACTAGAACCAAAATTAAAATCTCTGTTCAGTCCAAAAATCCAAGTAATCTCTATTTCCAAGGCTACTAGGGGTGCGGCCGAAACTGCCTTGATAGCCGCCAAAACCGTAGATCCAAATGAAGACATCATCATCTCCGACTCGGATCACTACTTCAATGGCCAGATATTTTGCCAAACCATTAAAAATAAAGACAGCGATACTGTTGGAGTAATTCCAGTAGACACTCCCATAGACAACGAAATAAAACACAGCTACTCTCTAGCACCAGATAATAAATATGCCATTAAAATAGCCGAAAAAGATCCAGTTCTTGCCGCCCAAGGCGCCTACTCAAACATCGGCGCCTATTATTTTTCTAAAGCCAAAACGTTTGTAGACCAAGTAGAAAACATGATAAAAAAGAACCTTGTTTCAGGCCCACAAGGCAAACAAGAGTTCTACGTAGCTCCAATCTATCAACGACTCCTAGATCAAGGCAAAAAAGTCCAGATAGCCGTTACCAAACAAGCCTGGCGACTAGGCACGCCCGCCGATCTAGACTATTTTCTTTCTAGCTACCACCGCTAACCCCGCCCCCAATCTTACCGGTTCGTAACCGGTAAAATTCTTAGATTTCAACCCTAATTTCTGTTGCCACAATAACTTGTGCCAATGTCTAACATCCTCCTTACTTAAATAACTTTTACTCTTAACTATCTTCAAACCATGCCCGCCCAAGATCTTTTTCCATCTTGGCAGGTCATACAAATGATAATGATTATATTTTTTATTAAAAATAAAAGCATATAGTCTACCCCAACCCAAATACTCACCTAATTTGTTACTCGGCACCGTAAAAACCAGTCTCCCACCAGGCTTCAAAACCCTATTAATCTCACTTAAAACTTTATCTATCTCTTTTATATGCTCCAAAACAGAGTTGCTAAACACCAAATCCACCACTCCGTCATCAAGTGGAATCTTACCCGCATCCGCCAACAACACCTTTTTATACATCCTGCTTTTCTTGGCCTTTTTTACCATTTCTTTATCATTATCCAACCCCCATATCACCCTGCACCGACCGGTGCGGGGCTTATCAAAAACCGCTCTAGCTATCGCCCCTTCACCACACCCTAAATCCAAAAAAAACCAGTTCGGAACTGGAACTTTTTTCTCAACACTCCTACTTCTATATCTCTCCAAAAAATTGTAGCCTTATCAAAATGGTTTTCCCGTAACATAAGCTTTCGCCTTACCTAAATAATAACCTAAACTCCGCTTTGCCATAACTTCATCAGGCAACTTATTACCACACACCATTCTTTTTTTTAACGTCTTGGGCAAGTTAATTATATTCCATCCCACCCCAGCAAACATTGCCCATCCACGCTGAAAATCTCCCTTTAAACAAAGCACCACCCCCAACACCAACCAACATAACACATTTACTAACACCACCCACCATCTTTTAGCCTCTATATTTTTAACCAAGTTCATAATTGTATTTCTTGCTCCTCTATAAAACACCTTATTCTCAACATAAAACTTCATTGGTTTTTCTTTGGTTAAGTACGCATGTTCAACCACAATTTTTGGGCAAAATCTAACTTCCCAACCCAACAACCAAGTTCTCCAAAATAAATCGGTATCCTCTAAAAAAATCCAGTAATCTCTATCAAACCCGTTTAATTTTTCAAACACCTCTCGCCTAATAATCATCCCCGCCGATTTACCAGAAAAAATCTTATCTTCCTGGTCAAACTGGCCTTTATCCTCACTCATCCTCGCCCGTTCAATCAAAAACCCAAACGGCCCCATGAACTCCCCAGCCGAGTCAAAGTTTGAGGTTCGTAACCTCAAAATCTTTACCTGCGCCGCCCCGGTTTTCTTATTTCTCTTAAAAAAACTCAAAACTTCCTTATACCAACCAGGTTGAATCTTAGTATCCACATCCAAAAACATAATATACTCTCCTGTTGAATTCTTAACTCCAATATTCCTCGCCTCTGCCGCCCCCACATTCCTCGGCAACCCAATTCTTCTTACTCTATTGGTCCGCTTGCCCTGCACCCCACGTGGTGCGGGGTCATCCACCACAATCACCTCATAATCCCCCTTCTCCACCAAAATCGAATCCAAACACCGCTTCAAAAACCTTTCCCCATCCTTGTTGGCAATCACCACTGAAACTTTCATAAAATATGCCTCCTATAAAACCTAAAATAATTTTTAAATCTCTCCTTCAATCGTCGTCTGTCAACATACACCCCCGCCCGACTCACCATGTGTTTTAATTTAACCTCTCTGCTCCACACCAACTTACATGAACGATCGTTCACTTTATTTTGACCTAAACGAGCAACTCTCATGGCTAAATCTACCTCGCACCACTCACTGGTGCCTTCATACCCTAAATCAAACCCACCCACTTTTTTTACCAAACTCCTCCTTAAACTCATGTTGCAAGCCTCTAAATAGTCAACTTCTTGCAGTCCCTTAAGTTTCAAACACTCCTTAAAATTAGACCCTGGCGACCACCAACCAATCTTCCAAATTCTCCCAACCGCAAACGGTTTACCATTAAGCATTGTCTGTTTCCAAATCCAAGCCAAAGGCTTCTTCCACCCCTTAGCTCCATACCACCAAAACACCATTCTGTTTTTAAGTAAGTCAGCCGGCACAATCGTTGGTCCACTCACCCCACCCACATCTTTATTCTCATCAAAAATCTTAACTAAATTTTTAGCCCAGTCTTTATCTAAAACCACATCATCATCAATCCAAGCCACAATCTCTCCCTTACTCCGTCGCCAGCCCAAGTCCCTAGCCTTAGACAAAGGCGTCTCCCTAACCACCACCAACTCCCAGTTTTTAAACGACTGTTTCTTTAAACTCTCCAGGGTTTCTTTTAAAGTCTCATCTCTCCCCTTGGTACAGATAACTACCGATAATTTAGGTTTCATAATATATTTCTTATCTTAACTTCCCACAAGTGCCTTAACACAACTAAAAAATACACCCAAAAAATACAAAAACACATCACCGGGTGCATAAACCAGGCCAAATCTCTTTTTTTAACATATCCTTTAATAGCGTCTATCAATGGCAACACCACACTCAAAGCATATAGAGAGAACCACAAAGTCTTAACTTCATCCCTACCAAGTTTATAAATAAAATACCTCCGTCTAGAGCTATCCCGCAAATATAACTCTCTCATGTACCTGCTACGCTTCCTCAAAAAACTTACCAAGTCCTCACCGGTCTTGTGAACAATGTCAGTCTTCAAAACCACAAATTTCCTAGGTTTTTTCTTAACTAAATCTAAAATTACATCTATATGAAAATAATCTTTCTCACCCACCTTGGCCTTTAACAAATCTTTTCGCCTTATTAAAAACCCATTAGCCCCCACGGTTGGCAAGTTATCTTGGCTATACTCCACCACAAAATATTTTTTTGTTTCTTTAATTAGCTTGCCCCCCAGACCCCACTTATCAGATAAATAACTCTGCCTATCTGTTTTACCCAAAAACCACACCACCGGGTCATTGGCCCCCAACAAAGCAAAATACCGATTCATCAAACTATCTTTTTTTCTATACGTATATCTCCAAGGATAAACCGCCAGTATCTCCTTCGTCATTCTGGCTTGTCCAGAATCTTTCTCTATCATTTTCTTAAGCCAAGTCTTACTAGGCCAGATATTATCACTATCTCCTATCAATATTAACTCGTTTTTAGCCTTTTTCAAGGCTACCGCCTTGGCTCCTTCCGGACTACCAGTTTTTTCCATAATCACCCTGCAACCATATTTTTTGGCCAACTCAACAGTTCCATCCGTCGATCCACCATCCGCCACAATAATCTCAATTTTTTTATGGTCATAATCCTGACTCTTAATACTCTTCAGATACTCTTCAAACACACTTCCCGCATTAAATGTCGCTATAATCACACTCACAGACTTCATAGTCAGATTGTATATGAAACCAACACTTTTATCAGTCATCATTCCTGCCCACAAACAAGCAAGAACCATCACCGGTGACTTAAAACACATCTATCAAGTTCTTGGCAAATCCAACCAACCATTCGAGATGATAATAATAGTAGACGGCGCCGTTGATTCCACCTATCAAAAAGCCAAAACCTTCGCCCAGGACAAGCCAAACGTCAAAACCTACCTACTTAAAAAAAACCAAGGCAAAGGCCACGCCGTCCGTTTTGGTTTCACCAAGGCCAAAGGCGACTTAATAGCCTTCATCGACGCTGGTAGAGAAATAGACCCCGCCGGACTTTCCATGCTTCTTGCACATCTAGAATGGTACAAAGCAGACATCATCGTCGGCTCCAAACGCCATTTGGCCTCCCAAATAAACTATCCTTTTAATCGCCGAGTCTTAAGCTGGGGCTACCATCGTTTAGTCAAGCTCTTATTTGGCATCAAACTTACCGATACCCAAGCAGGCATCAAACTTTTCCGAGCCAAAGTTCTAAAAAAGGTCCTGCCCCGTTTAGTCGTCAAACACTACGCCTTCGACATCGAACTTTTAGCAGTAGCCAATCACTTAGGTTTCAAACGAATATATGAAGCCCCTATTAAACTAAACTTCCAATCAGGCAACTTAACCTCCGCCGCCACCCTAAAAACCATATACCAAATGCTTTGGGAAACCGCCGCCGTCTTCTACCGCCTCCGCATCCTCCACTACTACTCTTAAACGTGCACCTTGGAGGTGCACACTTACTCCAACATCAATTTTTTAATCTCACTCAACCTCCTCTGATAATCAGACCCATCTTTTATAAACTTCCAATATCTCTCAACATTATCACCAAACAACCCCAAAATCATTTCTTTATTACACAAACCATCTTTTTTACCCAGGTACTCTGGCAATGACGACCATTCGTAACCAGCTAACGCACGAAAATTATTCACAATTTTTGCTGTATACAAATTTAAATGCACATACCTTGAAACATGCTTCATCTGTTCAGCAGACCCAATCCTTACCGCCTTAAAATTTCCAGTAAACAGTCCTCCCTTCCTCTCATGACGAACATTAAAATAACGAGTATAGCTATTTATTGCCCGACTCATATACAAAGATAATCCTCCATCCACCAATTGTCTAATAATTAAATGAAAATGGTTCGGCATCAGTTCATAAACCAGTACATCAACCAATAAATCCTCAGATTCCAAATTCTCAAGATATTCATTCTTCATTTTCTCCTCATATTCAAAATATCTCGACAATCTAATGCCAGGCTCCATAAACCGATAAAATCCAAGCGTC
Organism: Patescibacteria group bacterium; assembly: GCA_018819325.1. GTDB lineage: Bacteria > Patescibacteriota > Microgenomatia > UBA1400 > MFAQ01 > JAHITH01. The sequence goes on along the minus strand of JAHJQJ010000031.1, from coordinate 3,829 downwards.
TCAACCATTCTTTTATAGTCACTTTTATCATCAAACGTACTCCTCTGGTCTATACCTTTATTAAAAACATGATAATACTCACCCGTTACCAACAGCTCTTTCCTTCCTGGCATATTATCACCATCTTACCACAAAGGCCGTGCACCTTGGAGGTGCACACCATCAAAATTAAGTTAAAATACCATTATGCAATCCTTACCACCTTTCTCCATCATCATCCCCTGCAAAACTAAAAAAGATCTTTGTCCAGAACTTCTGCCTGCCATAAAAAATCAATCTCACCAAAATTTTGAAACCATCATCATCACCGACAAAATCTGCCCTGGTGACCCCGCCAACAAACGCAACTACGCCACCAAAAAAGCAAAAGGTAAATATCTAGCCTTTATCGATTCAGACGCTTATCCTCACTCAGACTGGCTCAAAAATGCCACAAAACACCTAAAACCCGCCCACATTAGTGCCGTCTGCGGCCCCAATCTTACCCCTCCCCAAGACAATCTTTACCAAAAAACCTCAGGTTTAGTTTGGTCATCCTGGCTTGGCGCAGGTGGCGCCGGTACTTATCGCAACAAAATCTCACCCCCCCGCTTCGTTACCGATTTTCCATCATCCAATCTAATCGTCAAGAAATCAGACTTCAATAAAGTAAAGGGCTTTAACACCTCATTCTGGCCGGGTGAAGACACCAAACTCTGCCACGACCTTGTCTATAAACTACACAAAAAAATCCTCTACCACCCCAGCATCCAAGTCTTCCACCACCGCCGACCAATCTTCATTCCTCACTTAAAACAAATCTCCCGTTTCGGCTTTCACCGCGGACTTTTCGCCCGCATCCTCCCCAAAACCTCCCTTAAACCAGGATACTTCGCTCCCCTCATTTTTACTCATCACTCTCCCCATAGTCTGGCCCATTTACTTACCCCTCCTCATCCTAACTGGCCTTTACCACCACTCTTTCCTCCTAGTTCCTACCATCCTCCTCACTCACCTCACCTATGGCCTCTACTTCCTCAAGGGTTTTGTTTCTCCCACTCCTCAATCGATTCCAAGGCTCTCTTCGACTGCCACAAATTAGGATTATTCTCCAGTGCCCTTAAAAAACTTTCTCTGGCTTTTTCAATCTCCCCCATCTGCAAATACGCACTCCCCAAATTATGCATCGCATCTGCATATCTAGGATTAAGCTCAATTGCCCGCAAAAAATGATCGCGTGACAACTCCAACATCCCCCGCTTACCATAAGCATCCCCTAAATTATTATGGTTCTGCGGGCTCAAAGTTGAATATCTCTCTGCCGAAAACCATAAACTATCCGCTGTCCGCCAGTCGTTGTTTCTCAAAATCGTTCTAAACATCAAACTTCCCACCAACAAAACCAACACAAAATTTACCATGTCTCTTCCTCCGTCATCCTGAACTTGTTTCAGGATCCATTCCACCCCCATGGCCACCACCACACACAAACCAATCATCGCCATGTACACATACCTTTCTGCCACAATCCACGACAGTCCAAAAGGCAATAACGTAGGTGACAAACAAACTAAAAACCAAGCCAACCAAAAAAATACTTGTTTATTTTTAATAAAAGTCCAAACAATACTGCCCAAAAACCCCAACAACACTACCACCCTAAAACCAAACTGCCAAGCATCAAAAGCCAAATCCGAATGATACAAAGTCAACCCCACCGGCCATACAAACAGTTTCAAGTACTCTGAAATTGCTATCGGCAACTGCATTAAAAAATTTATCTTACCAGGATCATTATAATAATTTACTTGTAAACTTTCCGTCCTTACTCCTACACCCAAAACACTCACCATAACCCAAACCAAGCTCAAAACCACCGGTACCAACAAATACTTCCACGATTTTTTTAAATTTCCTAAACAAAAACTTAATAAACCCATCAATCCCACTATCACCACCGCCCGTTCCATACTAAACAACGCCAAAAGCAACAACACCACACTCCAAACATAATATTTAACAAAGGTCTCACCTTTGTTAAGAATAACCAACAAATAAAACACCAAACTCCAAATAGCAAAAGCCGTCATCTGCACGTATCCACCAGCCGAGATCCAGCTCACCGCTTCGACCCCCAATGGATGCACCGCAAACAACGCCGCCGCCGTCAACCCCACCCACGAACTAACCAATAGACCTCCTAACGCATACACTCCCCACACAGTCATAACATGAAACACCACACTAATCAACCTAAAATAAAAAGCACTTTTACCAAACAAACTAAAAACTATAAAGTACTCCAACGGTCGCAAAAAATAAAACGGATTAGCCAAAACCTGGCCAAAATCTCCCAAATTAGGGTTATTCACAATCGCAAAAATATCATCACTCACAAACTCATTGTTTAAGCAATTAAAGTAAGAAAAAACCACCAAAACAGCCAAAAAAATCAGTTTCCCTTTATGTTTCCTCACTTCAAGTAATTCAGCGGATTAACATTCCCCCCAGCCGTCCTTATCTCAAAATGCAAATGAATTCCAGTAGACCTACCCGTCGAACCCATCACCCCCAATACGTCCCCACGCTTCACATTCTGCCCCACTTTCACGCTAATTTTAGACAAATGAGCATACAAAGTCTGATAGCCATTACCATGATCCACCATCACCCTGTTTCCATAACCCGCATTGTCCAACCAACCAGCCATTACCACCTTGCCACTATCCGCCGCCAAAATAGCCCCACCAGATTTATTAGCAATATCAATTCCTTTATGCCACGCCAAAAATCTTTGAGTAATTTTCCCAGACGCAGGCCAAATCCACGACCCAGTAGCCGACACCGACCCAGCGTCAGGCGTCAACACCCTAGCCAGACTAGACGTAGGTGACCAAGGCTGAACATCTGGCATTACTCCATCAGGTACAACTAAAACTTGACCAACCGCCAAAGCAAAAGTTTCATCATTGGTAAAATCATTAAACGGAAAATCCACAATTCCTTGCGCCGAAATGTCATATTTTTTGGCAATAGAATAAACCGTTTCTCCACTTTTAACCTTATGAACCACCCCAGTCACTGGCGGAATTACCAACGTATCACCCGCCTTCAAAACCGTTTTTACAGACTTAATCTTCTCAGGGTTAGCCCATCTAATCGTGTCCACACTTACCCCAAACTTCTCAGCCAACACAGACAAAGTATCCCCCGACTGCACCTCATACTCAATCTTCTCCGCCCTAGGCTTATCAGAAACCTCTGTCAAAGGTTGCAAGTAAACAGAATCAGTCATCGTCCCCAAAACCTTACTCTCCTCAACTTCTTCCTGCTCACCACCAATTATCACAGCTCCACCAACCCCGCTAGATATCATACTTTGTGCCTCAGCCTCCCCTACCACCAACGACGGTCCCAAGGCTACCCCCAAAGACATCACCAAAGCCAAACCACCATGAACAAAAGCCTGAGCATACTTACCCCTTTGCTGATACATCTTCACCACCGCCAAAGATTTAAACTGTTCAAATTTAGAAAAACACACCAATACATAACACTTAAAAATATGTACAAAAAAACTACCAACGAACCTCCAAAAATCAGTTATCCAGTAGTTAAAAAACTCCAAAAATTTATTTTCCATAAACCCCGCTAAAAACGGGTATCTCGTGTTCACCATTTTAACACAACCACCATCCATCCTCCCACGTGAGTCTCACCTAATCCAAAATGATACTGAACCAGAATCGATACCTAATCGAAAAATGATTCTTAAGTTAAGCTAAGAACTCTCCACAAACAAGACGCGAACCGTTACAGTAGTCATATATGAACATAACCATGAACGATT
>JAHJQJ010000030.1 GCA_018819325.1 Patescibacteria group bacterium | reverse complement strand
TCCCCGCTTAACACTCTCTTTAAAATCCTTCATCTTTTCCTCCAAAAACGCTCTCCCATAGGAAGAGCGAATTACTAATATATCGTTCCCATATGGGCTGGCTTTGGCACCTTGCCTTTCAGCAGGTTGCCGGTGGGTCACGGGGCCAGAACCCTCACCACACTCTCGATACCCCTAATTGTCGAACATCTAGACTATACACTAAAACCTGCTATCCATCACAGCAAATGTCACTCTCTCAAAAACATCCCAGTCTTCGATCCTCTTTTTGGCCAGAACTGATATGCAGGCACTGCACAATATAAGGTTGAGTACGGCTCTATCGTTCAGGTTATAGGGGGCGTTGGATTCAATATACTTATAAGCTTTGGGTGTATCTGACATTTCTATGTCATAAACATTTTTGGGTAGTTTTTCAGACCCATAAATATCCTCGACCGACATTGCTACTAGTCGCGGCAAACCAGCGCTCATAAAATTTATTGTAAGCCGTTTCAAAAATTCTTCCCTACCTGCCTCCTCTGCTCTAGGCTTCAAGGCAACACACGCAAATATATGACGAATCGCGAATATATCGGTCAGTTGTTGATTTTCCTTGTCCTGGATTTCCCAAATCTTATCATTAGTAGCACTAACCACTTCACGAACAATCGCAATTAAATCGGTTTTTTTGTTAAATAAGTTAAAAATCATTTCGCCAGCTTCCTAATTTTCTTCATCTTACTTTCCATAGTTTTCACCCTTCCCACCCAACGGCTCTCTGGCCGCAGGTAGCGTCCTTAGGCGGGCAGGTAAAATGTATACTTATATAACTGCAGAATAAGCTAGAGACTTAATATAGTTTTCCATGTAGATCCAATCTGGTTTACCGCTCTTTGATGGAAGTTTAATTTGTTCCCCTTTGATTCTTTCTTGACTTCTCTTTCTCCCATAACTATATCTAAATTGTTCCTTGTTTAGGATGGCCAGCAAAAACATCGCTACATATTGACTCATTTTGAATTTCGGAATTAGTTTTTCAACATGGTCACTTGCCGAAAAACATGACGGCTGGTACGTGCAAAATCCGACCACAGCACTATCACACACCATAACACCCCCCTCTTCCGTGTAATAATCATACTTACCTTGAACTCCATTATTTGTCGCTTGTGTCGTTACATATGGATAATTACCTTCCCCATATTCCCCCAATCTCAACAGTGGTGTCGTCTTGCTACCCTCGACAATAAACAGGCTACCTATAGTAAAGTATGACCATGCAGAAACATCTAGTTTTAGCTTCTTATCCAGAACTGGTTTACTGGCCACCTCATAATGACTAATAAACTTTTTACCTAGCCACGTGGGGGCCTTGTCTGGTACCAAGAGTTTATCTAATGAAATATTTGCTTCTCGACCATGAGATGAGTATCTAAACCTATTTTTGCTAATAGCAACACAATAGAAAATTTTTTCTTCAAAACTCATTTCCTTTTTTGGAACAAGAACCTTAACATTTTGTGCTGTATAAAATTTGCCCTGTTGTACAAATGCACTTAACAAATATGTCCCTCCTAGAGTAACGGTAATAGATCCAGCGGAGTGGGGCTCGACTCCCTGAACCTCTGCAACTCTATCTACAACCCCAAGATTTTGACTAGACCTTGAAATAAAGTTGACACCATTGGGGTCACGCTCCATTTTAATAAGATCAAACTGATTACCATATCTGATGTCGAATATTGAGTTAAGAGATACCAGCTTCATTATGATTGGATCTTATATGAAATATATTTTTTGATCTCTCTTTCAAAATCATCCTTCGAAATCAAAGAATAATCAGTTTTCAAATATGCTTCAGCACACCACTCATCTTCGGCACTTACAACACAATTGACACTAAGCCTAGAAATATTTTCTTTATTTATGTAGGCGTCAATCCATTTTCCCTTTATCGTGTCCCAGGCACCAAATAGATCGATACGCCCCGTACCTTTTCTTTTTACAAACCCATCATCCTTAAAATAACCAAAGAATGTCTTTTTTGTTTTTGGATGAGGTCTTTTAGCAGTAAATACCATAATACAGGAAACAACAGCAACCTTAGAATTAAAAAACAGCTCATTGGGCATAGATAACACTGCATCCAACGTGTGCCGCCCTAGAAGCCTTTTCTTTAGCTCAAAGGCAGCACCTGATTGGGCTATGGCAGAGCTCAGGGGGACAATCGCCACACATCTACCGCCCTGTTTCAACATCTCAAGATTATTGAGAACAAACTCAAGCTCTTCATCATCATCCTTGTCGGCTTTATACGGCGGATTTAAAAGTCCGACTGTGGGATCAAATTCGTTGACCTGGTCCATGATTTTGTCATCAAAACAACTACCGCTCAGCATATTGGTCTTACCATCTTGATGGATAAACATATTTGAGCAAGCGAGGGTGAATATATTAGCCTGGTACTCGACTCCTACCAACTGGTTTTGTTTAATTTCTCCGATTTTCTTCTGATCGTCCTTGGCATCTTTGATCATTAAATCCATGGCACTAACCAGAAAACCCCCGGTACCAGCACAGTTGTCGTAGACCACACTATCTTTATTAACTTGGGCAAGTTCAGCCATAAATCCCGTGATATGCAGGGGGGTTAACACAATCCCAAGCCCCTTATCACTATTCGCGTATCTCAAGAATTCTATATACAGCTGACTCAATACATCAAAATACTTGTGAGTTTTAATGAACTTATTTATGTTTCCATCAATGTCAGCGATCACTTCACTGAGTATTTTCTCCCTCCTCGAAAGAGAAGTGTCTGTTTTGATGAACTCAAAACGACTTCTCACTATGCCTAGCTTGTCGTTTTGAATGCCCGAGTTTTTAAATTGCATCTCAACAGTGTTCACTAAATACTGCGCCAGGTCGTCTGGCTTAGTATAGTCCTTATATGACTTGAGAAAGGCTTTATTCTCTAAGGCAATTAATATGCAGCTAATTAGCAAGCTCCTGTCACTCTCTAGAATCTTGTTTTTATGTAGCTTTTTATTAAGGTCCCTGGAAAAAGCGAGCAAGCTTTCGTAGTCCTGCCTGAGTTTCTCAGGGCTTTTTATATAGCCCTGCACATAGTCACCTGGTGAGAGAAGGACATCACCGAATTTCCCCACAGCCTTATTGGTACCCTTAAGCTGTAGAAAATGCGATACCTTCAAGCCTCGTTTATTCTCTCCACTGACTGCAATCGACAATACATCGTAGTCTCTTGAAAGATAGGAAGAATAGAGAAGAGCACCATCCACTGCATAATGTTTAGGCTGGTCCCTATGGGGGCTCTCATGTTTAGCCACGCTGGGCTTACACTCCACAACGATGAGCAGATCAATATTGTCCTTTGGCTGAATAATGAACTCCGGATACCCAGCACCAGACCCCCCTTTAGAGGCAATTGAAAGTAATTTTTTGATTCTAGGATTATCGGAAGATTGCTCCTCTATCTCTACGGAGTCCCTAAACTTCTCAAAATGAGATCGAACTATAGCCTCGGTTTTTCTTTCATTCACCACGCTTTAATTATACCCCAACCAAAAACCAGCCCCGACCCGCGTTCTCCAACCAAATTGTCTCCGTTAAGATGTTTCATCACTAAAATATTGATTCCATTTTTCAATTAGTTTGAGCATAGACTTTTTATACCTTCTCTTGATGACACCTTTTTTATTAAAAATACCCTTGATTGTCTTTTTTTTGTCGCAGATATTTCTGGTTGGCAAAATATCAACTTGAAAGCTCGGGAACTTCCTCTTCAATTCCTTCTCAAGTGACTCTTTACCTCTATCTAATAAGCAAGCGACTTTAGCTAAATTTAAATCTTTGGCTATTTCAAAAAAGTATTTCATGTTTTCAGCGCCGCCAGCTCCGTAACCGAAAATTTCAAAATCAATATCTAATTCATTTTCATCAATAAACTTTTTTATTAGCCCCACATCTTCCTGTCCCTCAGTAAATAATATCTTCTCACCAAAAAAAATCTCCTTTGCAACTACATCCATCAATTGAGGTTTTTGCCAATTATCCGCAGCCAATACAATCAATTTTTCATAGTGGTCGGCTGTTTTGTCGAGTTTTGATATTACACACCTTCTATCTTGGGGTTTATTAAGTCTCAGAACTATCGCTCCATTTTTTATGTCTCGCCAATTAATAAAATGCGGACTGTGAGTCACTAATACAACCTGTCGGTCGGTGGCTATTTGGGACAAAAAATTCGCGAGCCGTTTTTGTAATTGGGGATGTAGTGACAATTCGGGCTCATCAATAACAAGAATTTCATTTGTCGCCTCGGACTCATCTTCGGGCACAAGCGCAGCAGCCACTTTAAACAGGCTAACCACACCATCACCCCAGAATCCTGAGTGATGTGTGTCGCCAGTACCTGTCTTGTACTTGATATATCGCTGGTTATTATCATTTGTATCGACAACCCAATGGGTAATGTTTGGAAGAAGCTTAGCAATAATATCTTTGAACTGCCTGTTCTTTTGTTCATCGCGTTCTATATCAGCAATACGTTGACCGAAGCTACCATCGCTGCCCAATCGATCCATACCATAAAGCTGTTGTTTGTAGGCATTTCTAGAAGACCCACCACCACCAAAATAATGTTGCCAATCCTTCCGAGCACTAATCAAATAAAAACTCTGATGGTCTGGGTAATGTTCCTCACCAGTAAATTTTGTTTGAGAACCACCGTAGGTAGTAAGGACTTTACGGCCATTAGCCGTGTTAACTAGGGATAATTTAACATTTTTATTGCCGTGGCGCTCCCCCTCCGTAAACACTGCATTACCTCTATGGGCAAACTTTTTAACCGCTTCCAATATAGTAGTTTTGCCAGTATTATTAGGACCAACTACAACCGTTAATCCACTTCCTTTTTTACCATTGGGGATAGCGAAGACTAAAGTTTGTTTTGTATAAAAACCGCGGAAGTGTTCTACCTCCAATCTCTTTAAATATAGACTCATACCTCCACCTCCCCTTTCATAACTTTTGGCATCCCCTTCTTAGTCTCTACCAAAACTTTGCCTCAATTATACCTCACCTGAAGCCCATTTCTTGCCCGAAATACTGCCTGCCCGAAGTGCTACAACATTGCAGGCGGGCAAAGCTGTGGGCGGGTTCAATGGGACAAAAAATGTCCCATTGGATTTTTGGTGTTTGAATCCTGAAATGACCGACTTCCTCCTTCGCTAAAGCTACGGAAGGACCACGGTCGCCCAAGGGCTACGACAGGTCAAGAGTTCAGGATGACCCACCGTCGCTCTACGAGCTATGGTGGGCTTGCGCAAGAATAAGGTGGCCCTTCGATCCGTCAGCTGACGGACTCAGGGAATAAGAGGATGGCGCGAAGGTAGCCCTTCGACTTCGCTCAGGGAATACAGAGGAGTAGGGGAAATTGCTTTACATAAAACTACAAAACAACTATCCTGATGTCTGTAAAGAAAAACTATGCCAATCATTAAATCAGCCAAGAAAAGAGTAAGAAGCTCGGCGCGGCGGCGCAGCCGTAATTTGGTGACTAAATCTACGTACCGGACAGCCGTCAAAAAAGCCGCCACTGACAAATCACCAGAAAGTTTGAAGGTAGCTTACAAGGCATTGGACAAAGCTACTAAAAAGGGGGTTATCCCCAAAAATAGAGCGGCTCGACTCAAATCGCAGCTCAGTAGGGCGGTAAAAAAGACGGCTTAAATCCTTTGGGTGACCATGAGATCTAAGGCATCGGCGGGGCGGGCAGCCCCGGTCTTGATTTGACGATCAACCAAAACTAGATGCTGATAAGCGGATACTAACTGGCTGCGGCTAGTCTGTTTAATTTGGCTAAGACTTCTTTTGACCACAAAAAACGGCAGACGGGTCTGTTTCATAATCGCTTGAAGCGATAAC
>JAHJQJ010000002.1 GCA_018819325.1 Patescibacteria group bacterium | reverse complement strand
ATCGCCATACCAGCCAAAACACCGATTATAGATATCACCACCAGCAACTCAATCAGCGTAAACCCAAGCCTCCCTCCATCGTCATTCATCCGTACTTTCTTTTTCATTCTTTTACTTTACTAATTTAAGTCTATCACAACTTCTAACATCCAAATCAAATATTAGGAACAGTAGGGACAGGAATAAGAGTAGGGGTTGAAGTAGGGGTTGGAATAGGGGTTGAAGTAGGGGTTGGAATAGGGGTTGAAGTAGGGGTTGGAATAGGGGTTGAAGTAGGGGTTGGAGTCGCTGTCACACCCGCTTCCACACCATATTCGGTTAATAAATAGTTACATGGCACACCAGTAGCACATTCTATAGCTAACCCAACTTGATAATCCTTATCCTTATTATTCTCCAACACCGCATACAAACCAAAACTCTCTCCATCGCTTTCATAATAATAATTCAAGCTTGATTTAGGGTCGCTAGGTAGTTTAGACATATACATCTGCTCAGTTCCTTGTATGTCAGTAGAAAATTCTTCTCCCCACACACACACATCTAAAGGGTTACCGCAACCTTTTATCTTACCACCACTTCCCGCTGGATATTCCCCAAAATCCTCATTAAATACCTCTAAGGCTCTAGCAATCTGAGATAAATCTCCCTTTCTCTTTGCATCTCTAGATTTTTGCATGCTAAAAACATAGCCGGCCAAACTAAGTCCCGAAATAATCAACATAATTGCCACCGCCACCATTATCTCCAAAAGAGTAAAGCCTTTTCTCATACCATTCATTGTAGCATTCCCATATACCAATTCCACAAATCATTACCCCAAAGCAAAGCCACCACTATTCCCACCACCAAAAAAGGACCAAAAGGTATAGTCTGCCCAAACTTTTTCTTGCCCCAAAAAATCAACAATATCCCCACCACCGACCCAATTATAAAACCCGCCATCACTCCCACCAAAGTTCTTGGCCAACCAAGCAAAAGCCCAATACTCGGTGCAAACTTCACATCTCCAAAGCCAAAACCTTTTTTCTTTGTAAACCACCACAAACAATAAAAAAACCCGGTTAACACAATCGCAGACAAAACTGCGTTTAACAAATCTGCCATCATCATCTGTCCACTACCAACCAGAATTAATCTATAAAAAAGCACCCAAGAAAATAAAAACAAGTTAACCCCATCAGAAATCACCCCAAATTTTAAATCTGTCAAAAACACCACCAACAGTGCCATGCCTACCACCAACCAAAAAACAGGCTGAACTATGCTCCAAGGGCTACCCGCAAGCAAGAAAAACGATCTGCCCACCACAAACCACCACACAAACAAAACCGCCGTAATTGATTCTATCAGGGGATAGCTCCAATCAATTGGTTTTTTACAGTAAAAACACTTACCTCTTAAAAGCAAAAACGATATCAACGGAATATTCTGCCACCAACTTAATTTCTTTTTACATTTATCACACCTGGACCTACCAGACAGGGGAGAGCCCTCATTAACCGTTCTGTACACCACCACCCCCAAAAAACTCCCCCACAACAACCCCAATAAACCAACTATCAAACCTAAAATTAAATTCATCAAACCTTAATTAAAACACTGAGCACAATTTGAAGTAGCTGAAGCAGTTGCGGGGCAAGAAGCATCAATTGCAATTGTATAAGATCCTGCAGTTCCCCCTACCAAATATTTTGTTGCACCGTCACTTCGCAAAGCCTTTCCTTCTGGCTTGAAGCACACATTTACATCTGTGTCATCTACTGTATAATCCGAAGCAACAAACACATCAGCCCCCACATTTGCGGCAAAATCTGGTTTAAGCTCACCATCGTTTTCTAAATCAGTAATACAATTACTCATCTCATCTATCTCCAGAGAATTTGAAGCCAAAGCTCCTATCGTATAACTTCCACAAGCCACATCAACATTATCCTTATACCAAGGAAACTCACCGTGCGTAGCGTAGTATCGAGTAAACCCATTTAAAAGCTCAATCGTAGCATTCCTGTTATTTGCATCCCTAGCCTTCTTTAACTGCTCAAACGGGTCAATAGCCGCCAGTAACCCAGCCGCCAAGATACCCAACACACCAATAACTATCAACAACTCCATTAAAGTAAAACCCTTCTGCTTAGTCATTTTTTATCAATTAATTTATATCTATCCTTAACTATGAACATCTAGAACTGACTTGTCAAGTGGTAAATTGGCAAGATCACCGCCGCCACCAAAAGCCCCACCCCCACACCCATAACTATCATAATCAAAGGCTCAATAGCCGTAGTCAAAGCTTTAACCTTGGTAGCACTCTCAGACTCATAATACACCGCCAACCTAGTTAACACATCGTCCATCTTACCCGTTTGCTCACCCACGGCAATCATTCTAGTCAACACAATAGGGAACTCCTCTATATTACCAATACCATCGGCCAAACTCACTCCCTTTTCTACTCTAGTAGCCACCCTTCTAATAGCATCTCCAAAAATCCTGCTTCCCAAAGTGTCTGCCACGATTCTCAAAGCATCTAAAACCGAAATACCAGCAGATATCAACAATCCAGTTGTTCTGGCAAACTTAGCTACAATAATATCCTTTTTTAACTGACCCCAAATGGGTAACTTAAACTGCAGCTGCTCTACCAACAAACCCCCGATTTCTGTCTTTACCCACCTTGATAAAAACACCACCCCTCCACCTACACCAAACAACAACAAGTACCAAAACTTAACCATAAAATCAGATATTCCTATTAATACTCTAGTAATCATTGGCAACTCAATTCCCATGTCTGTATACATCACCGTCATCCTGGGCATCACAAATACCATCATTATCACCCCAACCGCCACCATACCCAACAATACAATCGCTGGATAAACCAAGGCCCCTTTAGTCTTACTCCTAAACTCTTTTTCAGCCTCTAGGGTATCAGCCATCCTCATCATAACCTTATCCAAAAGCCCCGCCGACTCACCCACCTTAACCAAAGCAATATATACTGAACTAAAACCACCATCAGACTCCTCAAGCGCCAAGGCAAACGACTTGCCTCCCTCAACCTCGGTCAACACCTTCCCCAAAACCAACTCTAAACCAGGACCCGACTGATCTTTTAAAATACCCAAGGCATCCACCAACGAAAGCCCTGCCTCTATCATAGTAGACATCTGTCTGGTAAACACCACTATCTCATCCAACTTAGGCTTGTTAAATTTACTCAACAAGTTAGCTAACTCATTTACTTGATTTTCGGACACCGAAACGGTAAGCAACCCCTTACCCCTTAAAATCATTGCCACCTGTCTTTCACTTATGGCCTCCAGCACTCCTTCAACCGTCTCTCCTTTCTCGCTCCTAGCCTTGTAATTATACGTTTTCATATTATTATCCTAAAAGTCTAGACAGCACAGTCGGCCTCAAAGCATAAGTCAAGGCCACTTGCTTATCAACCAATCCTTTGTTTACCAGCTCCATTAAACTAGCTTCTAACAAATGCATGCCCATTTCTGCACCAGTTTGAATAATATTATCAATCTGATGAATCTTACCTTCTCTAATATTCGTTTTCACCGCCGGAGTAACAATCATCACCTCCGTCGCCACCAATCTTTTTCCATCAATTGAAGGAATTAGTCTCTGAGAAAAAACAGCCTCCAAAGAACTGGCCAACTGAGATCTAACCTGAGCTTGCTGTTCAGACGAAAAACTGTCCACAATTCTATCAATCGTCTGTGCCGCCGAGTTTGTATGTAAGGTCGCCAAAACCAAGTGACCCGTCTCAGCCGTAGTCAGCGCCGCTTGTATGGTTTCCAAATCTCTCATCTCTCCCACCAATACCACATCAGGATCTTGTCTTAATACAGACTTCAAGGCCTTACCCCAAGACTTAGTATCTCCACCCATTTCCCGTTGAGAAATTACCGATTTTTTATTCTCAAACACAAACTCTACCGGATCCTCTATGGTAACAATGTGCTCAGTTCTAGTCTGGTTTATCTCATCAATGATCGCCGCCAAAGTAGAGCTTTTTCCAGAACCGGTCGGACCGGTCACCAACACAAATCCCTGCTTTAATTTGGCAAAAGAGTGACAAACCGCTGGTAATCCCAACTCATCTACGGTAAGTATCTTGGTAGGAATATGCCTTAAGGCCGCCGCCATAGTCCCTTTTTGAAAATATGTATTCACCCTAAATCTGGCCAACCCCGGTAAATCTACAGAAAAATCAAGCTCCTTAAACTTTAAGAATCTCTTTTGCTGGTCAGCGGTCATCAAAGATAAAACTAACTCCTTAGCCGTCTCTTTGGTCAACACCACCGCCTCGACCACGGGTCTTAACTTACCGTAAATCCTAATAACTGGCGGCACCCCTACCACCAAATGCAAATCAGAAGACTTTGTATCAACCACATTTTTTAACAACTGTTCTATTTTCATACTTGAGCTACTCTAATAACTTCTTCTATAGTAGTAATACCTTCTAAAACCTTAAGATAACCATCTTGTTTCAAGGTTATCATCCCCTCAACCACTGCTTGTTTTTCTACTGTTCCGGCATCCGCTCGCTCCATTACCAATCTAGCGATCTTTTCGCTTATTATTAACACCTCAAATACCCCTATCCTTCCCAGATAGCCAGTATTACCACACTGAGCACACCCCTTACCTCTATACAATAATATCTCCTGACCATTTTTTTGTGCCTCTGCCGCTCTTTCAACGTTAGATTTTATAAAACCTTCATACAGTCCACCTAAAACCACCTTCATATCTTCAATAACGGCCTTTTCTGGCACATACGCCACCTTACACTTATCACAAGTTTTTCTTAAAACTCGCTGAGCCACCACCGCCGTCATAGAACTAGCCAGCAAAAACGGTTCCACCTTCATGTCAAGTAATCTTGGCAGGGCTCCAGCCGCAGAATTGGTGTGTATGGTTGAAAACACCAAATGTCCCGTAAGCGAAGCCTGCACAGCTAAGGCCGCCGTTTCCTCATCTCTAATTTCACCCACCATTATTATGTTCGGATCCTGCCTTAAAAAAGATCTTAAGCCCGAAGCAAAAGTCAGTCCGGCCTGGGGGTTTACCTGCACCTGATTAATCCCTTTCATCTGATACTCCACCGGATCCTCCAGAGTAATAATATTCACCTTGGGCGTATTAATCTTGGTCAACATCGAGTAAAGCGTAGTGGTCTTTCCAGAACCAGTCGGACCAGTAATTAAAATAATTCCATGGGGAATATTCACCGCTTGTTCAAGATTTTTCAAAGCTCTACCTCTAAGTCCTAACTCCGGTAGGCTAGGCACCTTACCAGATTTTTTTAACAACCTCATCACGATCTTTTCACCAAACACAGTTGGTAAAGAAGAAATTCTTAAGTCCACCTCGCCATCCTCAGACTCAAAATTAAACCGACCGTCTTGAGGCAAGCGTCGCTCATCAATCTTCATTCCTCCCAATATCTTGATTCTAGAAATCAAAGCCGCGTGATACTTCTTATCTAGTGTCAATTTTTCCTCCAGTATTCCATCAATTCTATATCTAATTCTGGTTATTTCCTCCTCGGGTTCAATATGAACGTCACTAGCCCTTAATCTAATTGCGTGCTCAAGCACCTTTTTAACAATCTCAACAATCTTAGGTTCCTTAATAATTTCAGACAAAGACTCCCTGGTCACCGTTTTAACTCCCACATCATCATTCATGTCTCCACTCTCAGACAGCACCTCGGATACCTCGCCAGTCAAGCTCTGCAGATATACCTTGTCAAACAGGTTGTTTATGTTTTTTAGAGACACCATCAATACCTCTACCTTATAACCAGTTCTTCTTTGGAAAAAATCAATCGTCCCCAAATCACTTGGATTAACCATCATCACCTGCAAAGACTTTTCCTTTTTATCCAACTTAATAGGAATTAGTAAATAATTCCTAGCCAAACTTTCTGGCACCATTTTTAAAAGCTCCGGCGAAATCACCACCTCCGTTTCTCCATAATAGGGGATACCCAACATGGTGGCTTCCGCCTTCACCAAGCTTTCTTCATCCACTTGCTTTTCTTCCGTTAAAATATCTTTTACATTTTTTCCCAAACTCACGGCCTTCATCCGCACTTCCTCAGCTTTTTCTTTAGTCAACTTACCCAAACCAACCAAAACAGTCAAAATATCTTGCGCCATCATAACTTAACTATACTCTACAATCCGCTAATCTTCCAACCCTCAAGCAAAAACCGACCCAACAACAATTTTCTATTCACCATCAACCTAGCGTCCTTTTTCAACTCCAAAGCAAATTGTAAAATCTTTACCCGTTTAATACTTGGGAACTCCCTTAAACCCTTAGCTAGCTTTTTAATTAACACATTCAAAATCTCTAGTTCCTTATCTTTTTCCCATTTGTCCAGCAGGGCAATACTTGCACCCGGTCCCAACCTCCAAGCCTGTATTAGCTCATTCCACCTTGCCTCCATAGCCTCGTCCGTCATTCTGGCTTGTCCAGAATCCAATTCCTCCTCAACTCTACATCTCGACACCACCGTAGGCAACAAACCAAACTCACTTCTAACCACCAACACAAACAACACCTCATCCCGCGCTTCTTCCAAGGGTTTTAGCAATACATTCTGACACTGCTCGCTTAAATTATCCGCTCCCTTTATCCAAAACACCATCAGCTCTCCAGTCTTCACACTCAAGTAATTAATTTTAAGCCATGCTCTTAATTCCGCTATTTTTACTCCATTCTCTGCTACCTCCAATATCCAGATATTCTTTGTTTCAAACCCCAACTCCTTAGTCATTCTGGCTTGTCCAGAATCTACATCCACATCATTTTCCGCCACCAATATCCTTGCAACCATACCCCCATTCTACCATCAGCCACTTGAAGGTCACCACCGCATGAATTACAATGGGTTACATGGCAAAGAATAACACATACACAGCAGAAGACATAACCGTTTTAGAGGGATTAGAACCCGTTAGAAAGCGTCCAGGAATGTACATCGGTTCAACCGACGATAGGGGACTGCACCATCTGGTTACCGAGATTTTTGACAACTCCTTAGACGAAGCCATCGGCGGCCACGCCAAACACATATATCTCTCACTAAACCAAAACGGTTCGGTCACAGTCTCCGACGACGGTAGGGGAATACCGGTAGACATGCACCCATCAGGCGTTTCCGCCCTAGAAATTGCCATGACCAAACTCCACGCTGGTGGCAAGTTTAAAAAAACCGCCTACCAAGCATCAGGGGGTCTTCACGGTGTAGGAGCATCGGCCGTAAACGCTCTTTCTAACAACATGACCGTAGTGGTTACCAGAGGCAGTAAATACTACGTTCAAAGCTACAAACGGGGTAATCCAGACTTCAAGGTAAAAGAAATAGACAGTAAGACCGTAAAAACATATATACCAGACTTTCATAAACATCTCTTAAAAACTAAATCTGGCAATCTAACCACCTTCAGTCCAGACCCAACTATCTTCAAAACCAACACCAAGTTTAGTTTTAAACGTATTAAAAACCAACTAAGAGAAAGGGCCTACCTCGTAGCTGGCGTTTATATACATCTTCTACAAGAAAAAACCGGCAGAAAAAGCAATTTCTACTTTGAGTCAGGTATTAAGTCTCTCCTTTCTCACCACAACAAATCCAAAAAACCATTACATGAAATCATTCATATCAAGGGTAATGCAGATACTCCAGACTACCCAATTGGTGTCGAAGTAGTTATGCAATACACCGATACATACCAAGAGGCCCTGATTAGTTTTGCTAACACCATCAATACCTACGACGGTGGCACCCACCTTACCGGCTTCCGCATGGCCCTTACCAGAATCATCAAAGACTACGCTATCAAAAATAATCTCATCGACGAAAAATCCTCTAAAAAACTAGACAACTTCACCTCAGACGATATGAAAGAAGGTCTAACCGCCGTTGTTTGGATCAAAATGACCAGCTCAGAAATTCAATTCGAGTCTCAAACCAAAACTAAACTAAACAATCCAGAAGTTCAGTCCGCCGTTTACCAAACCGTTAGAGATCAACTAGAAGAATATCTAGAAGAACACCCCAACGCTGGCAAAATCATAGTCGCCAAAATCCTACTGGCCGCCAAGGCCAGATTGGCCGCCAAGGCCGCCAGAGAGGCAGTGGTCAGAAAAGGTATCCTAGATGGCCTAACTCTCCCCGGCAAACTGGCCGACTGCCAAAGCAAAGACCCCAAACTAAGCGAAATATATATTGTCGAAGGAGATTCAGCCGGTGGCTGTTTTTCAGCCGATACAAAAATCGCACTTGCCGATGGGCGAAACATCTCGTTTAAAAAATTAGTAACGGAACAATCTCAAGGAAAGAGCCACTTCTGCTACACAATACGAAAAAACGGTCAAGTTGGTATAGAAAAATTTATTAATGCACGACTCACAAAAAAGAACACTAAGGTTGTTCGTGTTTATCTTGATAACAAGGAAGTAATCACTTGCACTCCAGATCATAAGTTTATGCTCCGAAACGGTAACTATAAACAAGCCAAAAACCTTACCACCAAAGACTCACTTATGCCTTTGTACAAAAAAATGTCTTCCAAAGCCGAAAAAGGTATCACCATAGAAGGATACGAAATGGTCTGGAATCCTAAATCCAACAGTTGGCTCTTTACTCACATCCTCGCTGACTGGTACAACCGTTGGAAGAAAAACTACACATTAAAATCAGGTGACCACTGCCATCACAAAGACTTCAACAAGCTCAACAACAATCCCATCAACCTTATTCGTATGCCACAAGTCAAACACCTTGAGCTCCATCGACAACACATTGGCAAGACACTCCACACAGAAGACGTTAAAGAAAAATGTCGCAAACTTAAACAGACCCAAAAATTCCGCACCGCAATGAGTAAACGAATGAAACAACCCAAAACTAGAGATATCCTTTCAAAAAATGCAAAGGCACAGTGGCAAGATCAAGACTACAAAAATTTCATGACTCAAGCATGGAGAGATTTCTACAACAATAACGAGTCATATCGTTTAAAAAACAAGAAGCAATTAAACAACGCCCAAAAAAAATATTGGAATATAAAGCAAAACCGTGAAGCTCAATCAAAAAGAACAGAAATATATCTTCAAACGCATCCAGAAATCAAAATACAACTCTCCAAAATTGCAAAACAACAATGGCAAAATGAAAAACTTCTTTCATGGAGAAGTGAAAAAACCAAAGAACAATGGACACCAGAGTTTCGCAAACAACGTCTTCACACACTAGACAAAACTTACTTCAAAAAAACCCTAAATGCTCTAAAACAAATAGAAAAGACCAACAACGGCCTCAACCTTGAAAAGTACCAACAACACAGACTCGAAACAGGTGACCGATCAATCTTACGTTTTGACTGTTTTTGCTCTAGATTTTTTGAGGGAAACCAAGAAAAGGCCAAAGAAGCAGTCGCTAATTACAATCACCGTATTGTAAAAATAGAACAGGTACAAAAAAAAGCCGATGTCTATGACGCCGAAGTTCCCAGCACCCACAACTTTGCTCTAGCAAGTGGAATTTTTGTACACAACAGTGCAAAGCAGGGTAGGGACCGCGTTACCCAAGCCATTTTACCCCTGGGTGGAAAAATCTTGAATACCGAAAGAGCCAGACTAGACAAAATCGTAGAATTCACCGAATTAAAAGACCTAATTGTTGCCCTGGGAATAGGAATAGGGGAGACCCTAAATCTAGAAAACCTCCGCTATCACAGAGTTATCATTATGTGTGATGCCGACATCGACGGCCACCACATAGAAACACTATTACTTACCTTTTTCTTTAGACACATGAGAGAAATGGTAGAAAAAGGCCACGTCTATCTAGCCATGCCACCACTTTACAAAATTACTCATGGCAAGTTTGAAAAATACGTCTACACAGAAGAAGACAAAGATAAAACCGTAAACACCCTCAAAGAAAAGCACGGCTCAGACACCAAAATCAACCTGCAAAGATACAAGGGATTGGGAGAAATGAACCCAGAACAACTTTGGAACACCACCATGGACCCAAAAACCAGAACTCTTAAGCAAATAACCATAGAAGACCTAGCCAAAACAGACGAAATCTTCAATATATTAATGGGCGCAGACGTTCCACCAAGAAAAAAATTCATCCAATCTCATGCCCAAATAGCCGAACTTGACGTATAATACATGTCATTCTGGCTTGTCCAGAATCTTATAAATTAACAAATTAAAAATGAACCCAAACAAACTACCGGCAGGTAAAAACCCACCAGAAGAAATCAACGTCTTCATTGAAATCTCTGCCCAATCAAATATCAAGTATGAAATAGACCAAGAAACTGGTATTCTCATGGTCGACAGGTTCTTACATACCGCCAGTTTTTACCCCTTTAACTACGGTTTTATCCCCAGTACAAAAACCGGCGATAACGATCCAATAGACGTTATCGTTCTCTCAGAGTACCCAGTCGTCCCCTGTAGCCTAATCCCTTGCAAACCAATTGGCGTACTACTTATGGAAGACGAAGCGGGTGAAGAAGAAAAAATACTTGCCGTACCGCTAGAAAAAATCGACCCTCTGTATGGCAAACAAACAATGGAAACCCTTGCCGACTCAACCAAAAACAAAATTAAACACTTCTTCGAAACTTACAAAACCATCGAACCGGGCAAATGGGTCAAGATAAAAACCTGGGGTAACGCCGAAGAGGCCAAAGAAATTATCAAAAAAAAATTAGTAAATGTCTAAAGATTATAACGGTCATCAAGGGCCCATCTCAACCAAGTTTGGTTTGATCCAGCCAACCGGCATCATTGCCGAAATGGAAAAGTCTTATGTCGACTACGCCATGAGCGTCATCGTTTCTAGAGCCTTACCAGACGTCAGAGACGGTCTAAAACCAGTCCATAGGCGTATCCTCTTCGCCATGAAAGAAATGGGTCTTACCCACAAAAGTTCGTACAAAAAATCAGCCCGCGTAGTAGGGGAGGTCCTGGGTAAATACCACCCCCACGGTGATCAAGCCGTCTACCAAACCATGGTCCGCTTAGCCCAAACTTTCTCCATGCGCTATCCATTAGTGGATGGCCAAGGTAACTTTGGCTCCATAGACGGCGACTCCGCCGCCGCCATGCGTTATACAGAAGCCAGACTCACAAAAATTGCTTCTGAACTAACCAAGGACATAGATAAAAACACCGTAGACTGGCAAGACAACTTCGACGGCAGCCAACAAGAACCAAAAGTTTTACCCGCCAGCCTTCCAAACCTCTTACTCATGGGTGGCGACGGTATCGCGGTGGGCATGGCTACTAAAATTCCACCCCACAACCTGGGCGAGTTAACCAACGCCATAACAGAACTAATCAACCAAAGCCAAGTCAAAATCACCACCAAAACAAAAGAGGCAGACTTAGAAACCGTTCACTATACCCAACTCACCGGTCAACTTACCTCACAAGCCCAGGTAGACGACCTCGTCAAACACATCAAAGGGCCAGACTTCCCAACAGCCGGAATTATCTACGACAAAAAAGAAATAGAAAAACTCTACCTTACCGGCAAAGCCAGTATTACCGTTAGGGGCGTAGCTGAAATCGTGGAGAAAAAAGGCAACTTCCAAATTTTAATCAGCGAACTTCCTTACCAAGTAAACAAGGCCCGACTCATTACAAAAATAGCCGATCTGGTTAAAAAAAAGAAAATTGTAGGTATAAAAGACTTAAGAGATGAGTCAGACAGAAAAGGCCTAACCGTGGCCATTGATTTAAAAAAAGCCTCAAGACCAAAAAGTATTCTAAATCAGTTATATAAACACACCGACCTACAAATTAACTATCCAGCCAACGTTGTAGCCCTAACCTCTAAGGGTATTCCTAGCCTACTTAACCTTAAAACCATTCTCTTAGAATTCGTAATCCACCGCCAGGGGGTAATTATAAAAAGAAGTCAATTCGACCTAACTAATGCCAAGGCAAGAGCTCATATCTTAGAAGGCTTGCTCATCGCTCTAGCCAATATAGACAAAATAATCGAGACCATTAAAAAAAGCAAAGATCAGCTGGACGCTAAAAAGAACCTAATTGCCAATTTCAAACTTTCTGACCTACAAGCAGAGGCTATATTAGAAATGCAACTACGTCGTCTGGCGGCCCTAGAAAGAGAAAAGATTCAAGAAGAATATAACCAACTACTTCAATTAATTAAAGAGATAATTATCATACTAAAATCACCAGAAAAAGTACTTCAAATAATTAAAGACGAACTCGCTGATCTCACCAAAACTTATGGAGACAAAAGAAAAACTAAAGTAATTGCTTCCTCCATAAAAGACTTCTCACAAGAAGACTTGGTTCCTCAAGAGGAAGTCATTGTCACTCTCACAAAATCAGGTTACATCAAACGTATGACTTCTGGTACCTTCAAAAGCCAAAGAAGGGGAGGAAAGGGAGTGTCTGGTATGTCCGTAAAAGAAACAGACAACATAAGGCTCTTAACCAACGCCAATACTCACGACAATCTTTTAATTTTTACCAGCAAAGGCAAGGTATTCTCACTAAAGGTTTGGGAGTTACCAGACGGATCAAGAATCAGCAAAGGCCAAGCAATCATCAATCTCATAAACATTGATCCGAATGAAGAAATTCAAGCAATCTTACCTTTGGGTCAAAAAGATACCGACCTAAAAGACTCCTATCTGTTCTTTACCACCAGGCAAGGTACAATCAAACGTACTCTTTTATCAGAGTACGCTAACATAAAAAGTAACGGCCTCATCGCCATAAACTTAACCAAAACAGATAATCTGGTCTGGGTAAATCAAACAACAGGGGAGCACCACATTTTACTTGTTACCAAGGATGGTAAATCAATAAGGTTCAAAGAAACAGACGTCAGAGCCACCAAAAGAGACACCATGGGCGTCAGGGGCATCACTCTAAAAAAAGACGACTTCGTTGTTGCCCAAGAGTGCTTTACCCCAACCCAATCCATACCCAAAGATAAACGGAAAAAAGTCTTTAGGGATCTTCTTATAGTCACCAAAAATGGTCTAGGTAAAAGATCTCCACTAGAACAATACCCAGCCCAGAAAAGGGGAGGGCAGGGACTAAAAGTCTCCGATGTAACCGAGAAAACAGGTAAAATCGCCGGAGCTTGCCTGGTAGACCAAACCTCCGACCACCTCATCATTACCACCACCAAAGCCCAAGCCATCAAGTTACCGGTTAAAAACATCACCGTTTTAAGTAGGCCAACTCAAGGGGTCATTCTTATGCGTTTTAACAAAGCTGGCGACTCCGTCGCCGCCACCGCCATCGTCAACAAAAGATAACCCATTTTCCTATTCTTCCGTCATTCTGATATTTCCTGGCATCTTCCTGATATTTTTCCAATATTAATGATGTTCCCAACCATCCCCCCCAGCTAAACGATCGTCCAATTCTAAGGTATACTGATATTTATGAATGTTAAAATATCTCCTTCAGACTTATTTCTACTCGGCTTAGCTGTAATAGGGGACATCACAGAAACCTGTCTTGTGGGAAGCAGTTATGCTATGCGTTACAACAAATTAAACTGGTATTTTCCTCCTAATTATAAAAAAGCAAATTACACCAAAACACTATATAAAAAAATAAAAGCCAAACAAATTAATAGGGAAGTTAATTTAAAAAATGAACAACTTAAAATACTTCTCTCAACCACGGGTAAACAATATTTACAAGATAAATTTCCACTGACCTTATTACAACAAAAAACCTGGAACAAACAATGGTGTTTGGCCACTTTTGATATTCCAGAATCCCAAAAAAATACAAGGAATCAACTCCGCCGGAAACTCAAACAGGTAGGTTTTGCCCAACTCCAAAAAAGCCTTTATATCTCCCCACATCCAATCAATTCTAGCTTAATGGAGCTTATTAACGCCCTCAACTTATCAAAACATGTACTAGTTTTTCAAGGCAAACAAAAACATTTCACACCTACTCAGAAAACCATTAATCGTCTATGGAATTTAAATTCAATAAAATCAGATTATTTCCAGGTTATGAAATACACCAAAAAAGATCATCAAAAAGCAGTCCACCAATATCTTCAAACAGTCGCCCAAGACCCACACCTACCATTTGAACTTCTACCTCCAGATTGGCCTGCCACCAAAGCCAAATTAGTCATCAAGCAAATTACCTCCCAACCATCCCCCACAACTAAACGATCGTTCATCTGAAAAAGATGGTCGGATTGATTATTACTTCAAATACTTCTTGTGAATTTCCTTCAATTGCGGATTGGTAATGTGAGTATAAATCTGCGTAGTGGCAACATTTTTGTGACCCAAAATTTCTTGCACCGATCTCAAATTTGCACCAGAAGAGAGTAGGGTAGTAGCAGTAGAGTGTCTTAAGGTGTGTGGACTTACCTTAATGGGCAACCCCGCCACTTTTCTATACTTCTCCACCAACCGCTGAATACTTCTAACAGACAATCTCATACTTTCACCAGCAGAGGTAATATCTACCGTCTTGCCAGAATACCTAATCCACAGTGGGGAATATCTATCGTCTCTGGTACTCAAGTACCTCTTTAGCCACTCGCAAGATCTCTCTGTTAAAAACACCACTCGGGATCGCCGACCCTTTCCAATAATTCCAAACTCTCTGGCCTTTAAATCAATCTTGTCTCTGTTTAGTTTTGCCATCTCACTTACCCTTAAACCCGTACTAAACAACACCTCTAAAATCGTTCTATCTCTTAAACCGTTCACCGTCGTCAGGTCCGGGCTGGTTAATAATCTCTCCACCTGCTCTCTAGTTAAAAATTTAATCTGCCTGCTACCAACCTTGGGCAAGTCAATTTTCTCGGCACTCAAACTCTTAACTCCTTTCTTAGACAAAAACTTTAAAAATGCCCTAAGGGAAATAATATAGTAACTTTGTGTAACAGCAGACAAACCTTTCCCTTTTTCATCCTCGTGTCTAGACAAGTGCAATCGGTAACTGGTTACCATTTCGCTCGTCAATCGCTGAATATACTCTTGCTCATATTTCTTCACAAACCATTTTCTAAAAAAATTTAAGTAATACTTATAGTTTCTTAAGGTATAGGGGGAGTAGTTCTTCTCCAACTCTATGTATCTTAAATACCTTGATATTAACTTACTAAAAATCAAATCTTCCTTTTTATTTTTCGCCATAACTAAATATTAACACATTTATTGTACGACAGGGTAGGGGTCCATGCCTAAAAACACAACTATTCGTGGCTACAAGCCCTTTAAATACCCCCAAAACGGCTTCTAGAATATCAAACGATTACTTAATCATGATCTCCGCACCCATCTGACCAGTTTGAATCCTTAAGACCCAAAACCTTCGGGTTAATCTACAAACTCTTCATACAAACCAACAAGAAACCATCACCATCAAGAATCAAGAGGGTAGTCACACCACAAACACTCCAGGCGAACCTCTTCGGGATTTTGTACAGATTATCCAAAGCGGTGACAACCACTACTGTTCCATTTTAACCCAAACGTAACGTCGCATAAGTAACATTGTACGACATACTACATATAGTTCCTTTCATACCCTTCTCTGTTACAAAAGGGTAGTGACTATCCAACAAAAAATCTATTAAACAAAATCCTTAGGGCAAAGCCCTAGCGGGGTGTGACCACTATCAATTACATTTATTACTTCTCCCACACCACTGTTCTCCCTCCCCGAAGCATACCCAGCCAACTGTATCATTCCATATCAGCAGTTATCCACATAGACTGCTAACCGTGAAAAGACCTATATTTCGTGAAAACTCAACCCAGTTCTATAGGACTTATAATTATAGGCCTACTCACCTATTACTCCTCTCCCCTTTCAGCTCCCCGCACCAAAAAAATATTTCTCATTGTCATCCACAACTATCTCCGTCATCCCGCACTTGATGCGGGATCCATTTATATAGATTCCTGCTTTCGCAGGAATGACATACGAAGACTCACCCCCTCCACGACGTCGTCACAAATCCAATAATAAAAATAATTAATCCAAACACCAGATACTCAACCAAAGACTCTCCGTATGATCTATATTTTAAATAGTTTTCTAATATCCCCAAGTGAGTATAAAAAAACACCGT
>JAHJQJ010000029.1 GCA_018819325.1 Patescibacteria group bacterium | reverse complement strand
TCATATTAATATCCGCCTAGACAACAACTATCAACTTTTCTTTCAAACAGAAGACAGCTTAAAAAACACCGAAATCGCCAAACAATTTGCCACTAACTTTGTTAAGCAATTAAAGGATAAGCAAGACAATTACTCTCTAACCCTAAGATCAACCACCAGTCTAGGTGAGTTAATTAAAGCCCGATATCCAGAAACCTCCCCCGCCTCATTTTTCATAGCCAATAACGTCTATTGGTATCAAAACCCTTTTTACCGCTTAGTATTACGCCAAGCCAACAACGGAGACGCAGAAATAATAGATTTCAGAGTTTATAATCCAAAAATTACCGGTGAGTATTTTCATCAAAAAAACATTCAAACAGTAAGTTATCAAGAGATTCAAGGCATAATTGACTCAGTTAAATTTCCGGAAAGCTCGCTATTTATAGATATAAATTTAGAAACTGCAAAAATAACTTCAGAGTACTGGGATCTTATCATCACAGATGGTCAAAAAGTTTTTAGGGCAGAACCCAAAAAAATAATCTTTGAAAACTTTTCTCCACCTAGTCTTCAATCCAATCAAATTAAAATAAAAACTTCCAGAAACTCTACTCAATGGCTAATCAATCCAACCCCACCGTTCTCTGGGCTCATCAACAGTAATTACTTTGTCATCAAGCTTGCTCTTATTTTTCTGTTCGTCTTTCTTATCTTAAAAACCTTTACTAAAAAACCACCCAAAACCATTTTTCTAGGGTTAATACTTGGTTTTATAACTTTAATACCAGTAGTCTTCTCTGGCCAAATCTATTCATTCGGGCTCGGCCTCTGGGGGCCCAACGGCCACGACGCCATTTTTCACCTGTCACTTATAAACTCCTTAAAAGACAACCTGTTTAGTCTTTCTCATCCTCAGATATCTGGCCAAGTACTACAAAACTATCATCTAGGGGTAGACTGGGTACTTGCCTTAATTTCAAAACTCTTTGGATTACAGCCAGCCTTACTTCTCCTTCGCTATCTTCCAATTGTTTTGCTGGCAGTAATCGTCTCTCAATTAATCAAACTTCTTTCAAGTTGGAAGTTTTCAAAACCAGCTATTCATCTTTCATTATTTTTATCATTTCTAGCGGGCTCATTTGGTTTCGTCTTTACTCTTTTAAAGTCAGGTAATCTGTTTGCAGGTGAGTCTCTTTTTTGGATGAATCAGTCAGTCTCCATATTTTTAAACCCCCCATTTGCTTTCTCCATAGCCTTACTCCTCATCTTCCTCAATCTATACACAGCGAATGGTAAATTCATCTTTTTAATCCTCCTCGGCGGTCTTCTGGCCCAAGTAAAAATCTACGCCTTCATTCTGCTCTTATTATCTCTACTAATCCTAAGAGAAATAAAATTACTAATCGGCGTTGGTTTGGTTGGTCTTTTGCTGTCTCTGCCAACCCTAGGTCTCCAAGGATCTCCTTTTGTATTTTCTCCTCTCTGGTTCCCAAAAAGTTTAATCGCCGCTCAAGACAAATTAAATTGGCAAAAACTAGCTCAAGCCTGGCAAGTATATGAAGCAAACGGAGTATATATCAAGTTATTTATTGTTAACTCTTTGGCCTTAATAATATACCTTTTGGGTAACTTAGGTGTTCGAGTAATAGGCTTACTCAACATCCTAAAGAAAGATTTCTCATCGGAATCTGGCGCTTTGAGCGACTGTTCAGATGTGGAATCTTTTAGGTTGGTCAAATCAATCATTCTCCTCGGCCTAATAATCCCACTTCTTTTTATCCAAGCAAACAACCCTTGGAACACCATCCAATTTTCCTACTACTCTCTATTTTTCTTAAGCATCTTCACCGCTCAGGCAATTTCATCAAAAAAGCGGTCATTAATTACCTGGATTCTAGTTTTTGGCCTAACTCTCCCAACCACCATAGGTACCTTAAGGGATTACATCACCCCTTACTCCGCCTCAAAAATAAGCTTCACGGAGCTTCAAGCCCTAGAAACCCTAAAGAGTCAAGAAAAAGGTATAGTTATCTCTCCAATCTTTAGTAAATCAAAATCCAGGCAGTTCCCAGAACCAAAACCACTTTACGCCTATACCACCACCGCCTACATCTCTGCCATATCTGGTCAACCAGAGTATTTGTCAGATTTAATCAACTTAGACATTACCGGCTTTGATTACAAAGAAAGAGTCAAGAATGTCCAAAGATTTTATCAAACCCAAGACCCAACTTGGGTCAAGAATTTTTTACAAACCGAAAACATTAAATATATATACACCACTCCCATTTCCCAACTTCAAATTAACCTTCAAAAAACCTGCCTCACTCCAATCTTTGACACAGGTGAGATAATTATTTATAAATTTAATTGTTATGACTAAAGTAAAAATCTATGATATGGTTTGATGTAGTCTTGACAAAAACCACTTAAACCATTAAAATAAACACATCAACGCCTCGTCTATGCTTCGGCTCGACGAGGTTTTTGTTGATATAATGAATTTTATGGCAAAAACCATCCTTTACATAGACGGTGAAAACATAAAAAATTACATCAAAACTGTTTTAAAAAACGAAGGTATTAAAACAAAAAATCTTAACATAGAAAATTTTGATTTGTCCTCGCTTTTAAAAAAACCCTTAAAAGGACTACAAATATCAGAAAAAAGATACTATTCTGCCAGGCTCCGTTATTACAAAGAAACTCCAAAAAAATCAAAACAGAATATAAAAAATTCAGAGTAAAACAAGACAAAGAATTCATTAGCGATTTTGACAAAGAAGTTAAAAAATTGCAAAAGAAAACTTGCTGATGATGTAAAATGATTTATATGTCCAAAATAAAAATCTCTGCCGTAGTTAATACTAGAAATGAAGAGACCAACATAGAAGCCTGATTAAACACTACTATGTTTGGACAACCCCCATATGAAAAAAAATAAGCTCCAAAAACTAAACAACTTTGTAATTTTCCAGACAGAAGAAGGCAAGGTTAATATCAATGTTTTTTTTCAAAACGAAACTCTCTGGTTAACTCAAAAGTTAATAGCCCAACTGTTTCAAAAAGGCAGAACAACCATTACGGAACATTTAAAAAATATTTTTAGCGAAGGAGAATTGAATGAAAAAGTGGTCTGTCGGAATTTCCGACAAACCACTAAGCACGGTGCAATTAAAGGAAAAACCCAAAAAAAATCTACAAAATACTACAATTTAAAAGCAGTTCTTTCAGTTGGATACCGTGTAAATTCACACAGGGCTATAGAATTCAGAAAATGGGCTAACGAAATACTTCACGAATACATTATCAAAGGATTCGCCATGGATGACAAACGCCTTAAACAAATAAAACATTTTGGCAAAGACTACTTTGATGAATTACTCGAAAGAATCAAAGAAATTCGTATGAGCGAAAGACGCTTGTATCAAAAAATAACAGATATTTACACACTCTCCGCAGACTATGATTCAAAAGACAAAATAACCCAACATTTTTTTGCAACCGTTCAAAACAAACTCCACTGGGCCATTACCGGCAAAACAGCAGCTGAAATAATTTACACCACAGCAGATGCGAAAAAAATATACATGGGATTAAAAACATGGGAAAATGCCCCAAAAGGTAAAATTCTTAAATCTGACATTACAATAGCTAAAAATTATCTCAACGAAAAACATATTAAAAAATTAAACTCAATTGTTAACTCATATTTAGATATCGCAAAAAGTAAAGCCGAAAGCAGGCAAGTAATGAATATGAAAGATTGGAATCAATACTTACAACAATTTCTAAAACTTGCTAACAAGCCAATTTTGAAAAATAAAGGTAAAATTTCAATGCTAACAGCCAAGTTAAAAGCAAAAACAGAATATAAAAAATTCAGAGTAAAACAAGACAAAGAATTCATTAGCGATTTTGACAAAGAAGTTAAAAAATTGCAAAGCAAAACTTGCTGATGATGTAAAATGATTTATATGTCCAAAATAAAGATCTCTGCCGTAGTAAATACCAGAAATGAAGAGAGTAACATAGAAGCTTGTTTAAAAACCTTAAGATTTGCAGACGAAATCGTGGTAGTAGACATGGAGTCAGAAGATAAAACTGTTAAATTAGCTAAAAAATATACAAAGAAAGTCTTTAATCACAAAAACGTTGGCTACGTAGAGCCTGCCAGGAACTTTGCTATAAAAAAGGCCACTGGCAACTGGATATTAATTGTAGACGCCGACGAAAGAATCCCCAGATCATTAGCCGTAAAGCTAATCAAGATAACCAAGCAAAAGGAAGCAGACTTTGTCAGAATTCCCCGTCAAAACTTAATCTTTGGCAGGTGGATAAAATACTCTCGTTGGTGGCCAGACTACAACATCAGGTTTTTCAAAAAAGACAAGGTAGAGTGGCAAGACAAAATTCACTCTATTCCCATTACCACTGGTACCGGAATAAATTTAGACCCAGTAAAAGAACTAAGCATCCTTCACCATCACTACATCTCCATAGATCAATACTTAAAAAGGTCCATTCGTTACTCAAAAACTCAAAGCAAGGAACTTGTTAATCAGGGTTATATTTTAGACGTTAAGGATGTGTTTTTTAAACCAGTAGGGGAGTTCCTTTCCAGATTTTTTGCCGGTGAAGGCTACAAAGACGGTTTTCACGGCTTTGTTCTAGCCTCTCTCCAAGCCTTTTCCACTCTCTTGGTTTACCTATATGTCTGGCAAGAACAAGGTTTTAAACCAGTTCACCACTCTACCTTCATTCAACAATGGCCAAACTGGCTTAAACAAAAAGGTAAAGAATTCGTTTATTGGATTTACACAGTAAGTATCCACACCGCCAATAAAAAAACCACCCGATTCCTCTTAAAATTAAAACGCAAACTCTCTTAAATGAAGGTAAAAGACATTGCCATAATCATCGTCCATTTTAAAAATGTTCAAGATACCTTGGAAACCCTAGACTCGCTTTACAAAGCAGATCTATCTAAGGGGGTTAAGATGACGCCATACGTGGTAAACAACGACCAGTCAAAAGAACTTGAAAGAAAATTACCTATTAAATTCCCCAAAGCTATTCACGTTTATAGTAGCGAAAATCTTGGTTTTTCCGGCGGTAACAATCTGGGGTTACAAAAGGCATTAAAAGGCAAACACGACACCTTTATCTTGTTAAACAACGACGTACTGGTAGATAAAAATTTCATTAAAACAATTGTTTCCTCACCAATAACCAAACCAGACGTAGGTATTGTTGGGGGGTTAATATACTTTGCAAAAGGTTTCGAGTTTAAGGGTTATAAACAAAAAGAAAAAGGCAGGGTGGTTTGGTACGCTGGCGGACAGATTGACTGGGCCAATGTTCTTGCTTCTCATTTGGAGGTAAACGAAGTCGACAAAGGTCAGTTTAACAAAATACAGTCAACCGATTACGTTACCGGTTGCTTACTAATCACCAAACGGCAAGTCTTAGAAGAAATAGGTTTGCTAGACAATAAATATTTTTTATATTTAGAAGACGTAGATTTTAATATCAGAGTTCAAAAAGAGGGTTACCAAACAATCTTTGATCCAAGTATCAAAATTTGGCATAAGGTAGCTCAAAGTTCCGGCATTGGCTCGCCGTTAAACGACTATTTTTTAACCCGTAATCGACTCTTGTTTGGTTTTAAATACACTCCCCTTAGAACCAAGTTCGCTTTAATTAGAGAAGCCATCAAAAAACTTTTCATCGGCACCAAGGCCCAAAAAACAGCCGTTAAAGACTTTGTTACAGGTAACCTTGGCAAAGGCTCATGGCTAAAATAAACAGATTTTTTGTTATATTATTAGTTTTTTTATTTCTATCTCCATGTCAAATCGGTGCCGCTGATCAAAATATCGTTACGCCCGTATACATAGTCAGGGGCAGGGAATACTGGCGTCAAACCAAGGATATAGCCGAGCTTACTAAAATGATCACGGCTGTTGAAGAATCCAGTCTAAACTCAACCTGGCTAATCCAGTTCGATGCTCTACAGGACCAACAAATAGTAGATCAGTTAAAAAATCTAAGCAATCGGCACGAATTAGGTTTATATATAGAAGTCACTAGAAAGTTAGCCGACAAAAGTTTCGTTTACTACGACTGGACAACGGGTCACTAGAGTGCCGCAAACAAGATTTTTCTTTCTGGCTACGAAATAGCAGACAGACAACGTCTAATAGATACAAGTTTTTCCTATTTTAAAGAGGTCTTTGGGAAATATCCTAAGTCTTATGGCTCCTGGTATCAAGACGGCTACTCACTAGAGTATATTAAAGAAAAATATGACCTAGACACAGTTTTAGGACTGGCAGATCAGTACTCTACCGACGGTTATCAAACCTGGGGTCAGTACATCAACCAACCATACTACGTTAGTAAAAAATCCAGCCTAGAACCAGCCTTAAACGCTCAAGATAACACGGGTGTGGTCAAGCTTCTTTGGGCACCAAGAGAACCAACCTTAAGTTATGGCAAAAATAAAAATTTCTCAAATTACTCCTTGCAAGCCAACGACTATCGCAGAGCTCAAGGTCTCACAACCAGCTTTTTTGAAAAATTATTAAATACCTCAACCACCAATATCATCGGCCAGTTGGCTCAAGTGGTTGTAGGTATAGAAGTTTCAGAGTTAGAAGACCAATGTTTTAACGAAATTACAAATACAAATCAACTCAATTTATTAAAATCTTATCAAAACTCTGGTCTTATTAAAACCCAAACCTTAAGTCAATTTGGCAAGCTATATAAACAAACATTTAAAGAAGTTTCTCCGTCAGTCTTTACCCAATCAGAAGATAAAAACATATCTTCGTACTGGTTTAACTCACCCAATTACCGAGCTGGTTTTTTCTATTCAAATGGACAGTTAGAGTTAAGAGATTTACGCTTCTACCACCAAAATGGCTATCGCGATAATGATCAAGTAAACCCTGACCCAAACGAAAATCTTACTAGGGTAGTCCCCGCTGTTATAGACGATTTAATTTTGTCAAACAAAATAGTTATTGGTAAAACCACCACTCCAAAAGTATTAGAAACAGAATCCTTGGTCACCATTACCACAGACAACGGTCAAATAAAGCTCTACAAAGAAAAACCAGTCATCTCGGGTTTAGACAATTTTTCTATACCTAATCCTAAAACTATCGGTGATATAAAAAAAACAAGATGTTCAGACGAATACGGCGACTATCAAGATTTTCCTTGCATCAACAAATTTATTGTTACCCTACAGTCGTTAATTCCAGATATAAGATATTCAAAACTTTTTGGTCAAAGATATCTAGGGGTAAAAACATCGCCAGAGACCTTGTTCGCTATTAGATTTCCCAATATTAAGATCGATAATTTTCATTTTGGCTACCCATTACTAGATGACTTTATCTCCACAAGTAAAAAGACCAAACCCAAATTTCCCTGGCTTGGTAAACAAGAAGTAGAGCTAGAATCATCCAATCTTTCAGACAAAGCTATCCGTAAGTCTGACAGCTACGGAGAAGAAAATTTAGTTGCAGACGAAGACAAAAAAATATTATTTGAAAATAGTTACTATATTGTGTATGAAGAATAAAAGAAACCTCCTTTCCGCCATTCTTCTATTAATGCTCTTGGCCTTTTGTTTGCGAACCCATCATCTGTCTACCGATCTTTTGTTTCACCGTGACCAAGGCTTACACTCTCTATCAATCTGGAACATCTGGCATGAAGGAAAATTATCCCTTTTAGACCCCCTAAGCGACGTCGATGGCTTAACTCACGCCCCAATTTATTTCTGGCTAATGATACCAGCCTACGCCTTGTCCGGCGGCGATCCGGCAGTTGCCAGTCTATTTCAAATTACCCTAGAAGTATTATCTTTACCTTTCCTATATTTAGCCATCAAAAAACTTTTCAATCAAAAAACTGCTCTTTTGACTCTGTTAATCTATTCAGTTTCCTATGGTGGCATTGGCCTTTCTCGCTGGCTAGTCAACGTTACTCCGATTCTTCCCCTTACCAACCTCCTTCTTTTTCTTCTCACCAGGCAAGAAGGTTCGGAACTTTCAGCGGTCCGCAAGGAGCAAAGCGACTGTAGGATAGTTCCGAACCTTTGGTTGGTGTTCACAACCTCACTCACCGTCGGTATCATCACCCAAATGGACGCCGCCATTGGCGTTTTTCTATTACCATTTATATTCTGGTTTTTCCGCTCTAAATTTAGCCTTAAAACTTTCACCCTTATCTTAACTGGTTTCTTGTTACCTGCTCTACCCCTTATAGCTTTTGAGCTTCGTCACAACTTTGTCATCACTCAAGCTGTTCTTAATTTTTCTGGCAAGTCCGGCCACGGTCTGGGGTTGAACCCCAGCGTCTTCATTGCAAACCTTGGTATTTTATTCACAGAAATAAACAAAATAATTTCCTACCCATATATCTACATCTCTAGCATCTTATTTGTTTTTGGTTTATATAAAGTCAAGCAACTAAAAAACCACAATTTTATCTATGCTTTTCTCCTCATTCCTTTTATTTGTCTTTCGTTCTTTCAGCGCGGTGCCATTGGTTTTTTCCTGATCTCGCTTCTACCACTCTCCCTGGCAATTTCAATTTATGGCCTACAATCTTTATCCGGTTTAACCTATCCATTACTAATTTTAATTTTGTGTCTAAATCTTAGTCAACTACCCAATGTTTATAAGCCCAACAACGCTCTTATTCCAATCGGTAACGCCAACATAATTACCTTGCAAGACAGAAAAAACATCATCGACTTTATGTACCACCAGGCCAACGGAGAGCAGTTTTCCGTTTGGTTTTATACAATTCCATATTTTCAAGAAGAGGTCTGGGACTATATGCTTTACTACTACGCAGAACCCAAATACGGTTATCTTCCAGAACAAACCACTGGTTTCTCCCCCAATGATTTAAAAACTTCTCAATACTTTTTTGCAGTCTACGAACCAGACGAAGATCGACCAATCAACTTAGAATCATGGCAAAAAGAAACAGTCAAAAACTTCGGCCCCTCAATAAAAACCTTTTCCACCCACGACCTTTATATAAACCTTCACTCCAGCCTTAATCGATAGATTCTGGAGTCCTCATCAGAATTCGTCCCCAGAATGACATTTAGGGTCGTCATTCTGGTAAGTGAGTCTTCGAACGCATCCAGAATCAAATTACAGTAAGGGTCGTCATTCTGGTAAGTGAGTCTTCGAACGCATCCAGAATCAAATTACAGTAAAATAAACACATGGCCACGCTTTCTGTAATAGTTTTAAGTAAAAATGTAGAGAATGAAATCATTCCTGCCTTAAAATCCGTTCATTTCGCCAATGAAATAATCTTAGTAGATACGGGTTCAACAGACAAAACTATAGAAGTCTCTAAGCCATTTGTGACCAAGGTTGTCAAAACCTCCTCTACCCAAAATTTCGCCCGTTGGAGAAACGAAGGCGCCAAAGCAGCCACAGGAGACTGGCTTTTATATCTCGACTCAGACGAGCGTATCCCTAAAAATCTAGCCCAAGAAATCCAAGCTACCGTAAATGAACCATTGCACGATGCCTATACAATCTCTCGTTTCGAGGTATTTTTAGGCAAACACCTCGATCACTGGCCAGATTCAAGAGTTTTACGCTTAATCAAAAAATCTAGCCTAATTCGTTGGCAAGGCAAGCTTCACGAACAACCCCAAATCAAAGGCACAATAGGGGACCTACGCCACCAAATGATTCACCTATCCCACAAAAACATAAACGAAAAGGTTTTAAATACCTTAAACTGGTCAAGAATAGAAGCAGAGCTACTCCTAAAAGCCAATCACCCCCCAATCAAGGGCTGGCGATTATTTAGAATTATCTTCACAGAATTTTTCACAAGGTTTTTTAAACAAGGACTTTGGAAAGACGGTGTAGAAGGCACCATAGAATCAATTTACCAATCATTTTCCAGGTTCCTAACCTACGTTCAACTTTGGCAGTTACAAAGAAAACCAAGTTTAAAACAAGCTTATCAAAACATAGACAAACAAGTACTAAAAGAACTAAAAAATCCTAATGAAAAAAGCCTTAATATTTGATCCATATCTAGATACTCTGGGTGGCGGAGAGAGATATGTTTTCTCCGTTGCTCAAATTCTTTTACATTCAGGCTTTAAGGTTAACGTTGCTTGGAAAGATAAAAATATACTGTCAAAAGCTACTACTCGTTTTGGAATAAATCTTAAAAGCATTGGCGTTGACCCAGTAGCCTTCAATTTACTTAGCTCTCAAGGCCAACTTCTAAAAAAAGTTAATCTAACTAGAAAATACGATCTAATATTCTTCCTCTCCGACGGTAGTATTCCTTTGCTTTTTGGTCAAAAAAATCTCCTCCACTTGCAAATGCCTTTTTCCAAATCAGCAAATATAAATTTTGTAGATAAATTAAAGTTACTCAAAATCAATAAAATCATTTACAATTCAGCTTTCACTCAAAGTTACTGGCAAAAATATTTACCCAAAAATAAAGGAGTGGTTATCTACCCACCCATAGATACAGACAGTTTTAAACCATCCAAAATTAAAGAAAACATTATTCTTTCAGTTGGGCGTTTTGACTCTCCATCTCATCCCAAGCGTCAAGACGTTTTAATAAGTGCATTCGCCAGTTTACCTAAAAATATCCAATCTAAATATAAATTAGTTTTAGTAGGTGGTTTAGTAGGCAATAAAAGTCTACTAAAAAATCTAAAAGCAAAAGCTCAAAAACTAAACGTTGAGTTCATAGTGAATCCAAACTTTAAAACCTTACAATCTCTATATGCCAAAGCCAAAATTTTTTGGCACGCAGCTGGGTTTGAAATAGATGAACAAAAGAACCCAGACAAAGTAGAACATTTTGGTATGACAACGGTAGAAGCCATGTCTGCAGGTTGCGTTCCTACTGTTTGTAATAAGGGCGGTCAAAAAGAAATTGTCACTTCCGGCACAGGTTTCCTTTGGAATATAATACCAGAACTGGTTAGCCACACACTTCAATTAATTAAATCGCCCAGTTTAATTAAACGAACAGCTAACAAAGCCATCAAAAGGTCAAAAGACTTCGGTTTAAAAACTTTCGAAAACGGCCTAAAACAAATAATCTAACTTATAAATGTCTTCAATAATTAAAAAAAACTTAGTTATTATCCTCATAATAATAATTGTTTTAGTATTTTTTTGGCCAATTTTTCGTGGATCGGTTCCGATTCCGTTTGATGGTCTTGTCGGAGCATACTTCCCCTGGCTTGATTTTAAGTATGGTTACGTCGTGGGTGTACCAGTAAAAAATATTTCCGTTACCGACGTTTTTTCTCAACTCTATCCCTGGAGACTTTTAGTTATTGAAGCCTTCAAAAATAATCAATTTCCCCTTTGGAACCCTTACTCGTTCTCCGGCACTCCTTTACTCGCCAATTGGCAATCAGCAGCTTTGTATCCACTAAACATATTAATGATAATTTTTGGCAATGTATGGGGGTGGACACTAATGATTGTACTCCAGCCATTTTTGTCAATCTGGTTTATGTTTTTATTTTTAAAACAAATAAAGATAAAAACAATACCAAGTCTAGTTGGTGGTATCGTCTTCGCATTTTCAGGGTTTATGACCACATTTCTTGAATACGGAACCGCCGGCCAGGTATTTCTCTGGCTACCACTTCAACTTTATTTAATCGAAAAATTCTTTAAAACAAACAAACCAACGTACCTCATTTATACTTCACTATTATTTTTTTTAACCGCCACCGGCGGTTCTTTCCAGCCCGCATTATATGTCAGCTTGGTCGTTATTAGCTATTTTTTCGCCAGATTATTTTTAACACCAAACAAGAATAAAAAACGTAAATTCACCTGGGGTGCTATTTTTCTAACTCTTTCAGGTCTTATCGGGGCTGTTCAGTTGCTACCCACTATGGAATTTGTTAGTAACTCTATTCGTCAATTTGACCATAATATTTCTGAGCACAAATTTGGCTTGCTTCCAGTTCAGAATCTTATTACTCTTTTGGCTCCTGATTTTTTTGGTAACCCCTCCACTCAAAATTTCTGGGGATTTTTGCAGTATCAAGAAACCCATGGTTATTTCAGCATCATCGCCTTAGCATTAGTTTTAACCTCAATTATTATAAAAAACAAAAGTTTCCAACATAAATTTTTTCTATTTCTGTTTTTTCTTTCTTTGGTTTTAGCTTTCAACAATCCTTTAAGCGCCCTGGTTTACAGGTTTAATCTTCCTGGTATTTCCACCGGTTATGCCTCCCGTTGGTTTTTTATTACTGGTTTTGCCGCCGCCGTCTTAACAGCCATCTCTCTTAATCATCCTTTTCAACCTAAAAAATATACTAAATTTGCCTTTCTACTACTAGTAAGCTTATTAATAGGAGTTGCTATTTGCCTTCCAATAACCACTCTACACACCGCCAACAATACTACTGTCGCTCTTAGAAACAGCATACTGCCCTTAGCCTTAATTACCACCTTGTTATTACTCACCAGGCTTGTCAAAAACAAAAAACTATTTTTAAACCTAATTCTAATATTAATCACACTTGATCTTTTCCGAGCATTTTCTAAATTTACCCCCTTTAGTCCCACTAGACTTTCAAACTTAGACACGCCAATTACCAAGTTTATTAAAGCTGATGACAAATATTATCGCCTAGATAAAGAAGAAGGTCCTTTAATGCCATCAAATACTTGGACTTACTCAAATCTCTACTCTCCTTCGGGTTACGACCCCCTTATTTATCTCCCCTATGCTACTTGGTATCGACTTTATACGTCAGGCATGTCAGAAAATTCTCAACCAGAAGATTTTCAAATAAACAATCTTACTCGCTATCTAAATCTCAACGGTTACTCTTCACCTTTCCTGGATCTTGCTGGGGTTAAATACTTACTCACCCTTAAAAGAACCAAGATAGGTGAGTTTAGACCTTTTGGTGAGGAATCTAATTACCTAATTCCTAAAGACAAATTTACCCCAGTTTTTGAAGACAAAACAGTCATTGTTTTAGAAAACAAAACGGTAATGCCAAGAGTTATTCTTTACGACTCGTGGCAAGTCGTACAGGATCAGTTCATTGCCCAAGCTAAACTTAAAAACAATTACGACTTTCGACACAAGGTAATCCTAAGTTCTAAGCCAAGTTCATCAAACTTAAAAGTTTCACCCAACGACTCGGCTGAAATAATTGACTACTCTTTTAATCAAGTTAATATCAAAACTCAAACAGCAGATCCAACCATCATGGTTTTAACCGATACAGAATACCCCGGTTGGCAGGCAACCATCGATGGAAACAAAACCCCCATTCTCACAGCCCAAGGTATTTATCGAGCCATCAACCTACCTGCGGGGAACCACATCGTCTCTTTTCAATTTAAGCCAAAATCTTTTTACATAGGACTAATCATTACTCTGGCTACCTTAACAATCTGTCTCATTTTATTAATATATTTTTATCTCCAAGGGTCCAACAAAGATTGATATAATTTATCTATGAAAAAACTCTCCCTAAATCTAGTCATCCCAAGCTATAATGCCAAGTACCTGTTAGAAAAAAACTTACCTAAAGTAATTAAATGGTCCCCCCAAGTAAATAAAATAATTGTTGTAGACGACGGTGGTTCAGATGATACTAAAAAATACCTGTTTAAGAACTTCAAAAACTCAGTTTACTTAAAAAATAATAATAACCTAGGTTTCCCCAAATCGGTTAACAAGGGTTTCAAAGCTTCCAAAGCAGACCTTGTCTTATTGTTAAATAACGACGTCTATTCAACCAAACCCTATCTAGATAAAGCCATAAAACACTTTCAAGATCCAAACATTTTTGCCGTCACCTTAAACGAAAAAAACTCTTCCTGGCCAAAAGTTTCTTGGAGTAAGGGAAAATTCCAATATACCCAAGGAAAAGATAAAAGCAAAACCCGATATACACCATGGGCCTCTGGAGGCAGTGCCATATTTAGAAAATCAATCTGGGACAAACTAGGTGGTCTAAACGAAATCTACTCACCAGGCTACTGGGAAGATATAGACATAGGTTGGCGAGCCTGGAAACAAGGCTACAAAATCATCTGGGAGCCAAATTCTAAGGTAATTCACCAGCACCAATCATCCTTTAATAAACTAAATCAAAACTGGCTTAATTTAATTAAACAAAGAAACGAATTACTCTTCATTTGGCAAAATTTTAGTAATCCAAAATTCATCTTATCTCATCTTTGGTTTTTGTTTTCCTACACTCTTACTCACCCAGGTTTTTTTAAGGTTATCTGGGCGGCCATTAAAAGTTTACCAAGGGCAAGGCGTATTAAAAATACTAAACTTTCAGACAGTCGGGTGTTAGAAATAGTAAACAACCTCCTATGAAGTATGACGTCTCCATAATCACCATTCCTTACAAATCAGAAAAACACATAGGTCCATTACTTGATTCAATTAATAAATCTAACGATGGTCTTAAAAAACAAATCATCGTCATTGATAATTACGGTCAAGACAAATCTGCCCAAATCGCCCAAAACCATCCACTTAAGCCAATCGTTTTAGAACCAGGTGAAAACCTAGGCTTTGCCAAAGCAGTCAATCTAGGGTTAAAAAAGGCTAGTGGGGAATATATATATTTAATCAATCCAGATACCACCCTGGTAGGGGACAGCCTTAAATATCTGTATGATTTCGCTTTAGAAACAAAACCACTAGGTGCTGTCGCTCCAAGATTAATCTTTCCCAACAACAAAGCCCAACCCTCAGTTATGAGATTCCCCACAATCTGGAATGCCTTTAAACACTACTTTTTAGGTTGCAAACACTGCTTCGGTAAGTATCTACCAAAAGAAAGTATCGCCAAGGTAGATATAGCCGTTATGGCCGCATTCCTAATTCCTACAAAGGTAATAAAAAAAATTGGCGGGCTAGATGAACGATTTTTCTTATACTATGAAGACGTAGAGTTTTGTAAGAGACTCAAAAAAGCCAAATTACCAATTTACTATCTTTCCAAAGCCAAGGTTCGCCATGTCCACGGAGCCAGTGGAAACTTCAAAAGTCATCTATCGTCTCCCTTAGCCAAATCAGCCCAAATTTATCACGGCAAACTAGGTTCTTTCCTTTTAAACTCCGTTCTTTGGCTGGGTCAAAAATACCAAAAATTCATACTTCGCAAATGATTTCAACTATATTCCCCCAAATCCTTTTATTGTTCATTTTTCTCATTCTTTCCTGTCTTCCGCACTTTTCTCAAAGACAAGCCTTTGTCCTTAAAAGTGTGCCTGAATAACTAGGCTTTTTCGCAAACTGGGTGTCCCGTTGGTAGAATTTAAGAATGTTTGTAAGGAGAAAGAGGAACAAGAGTG
>JAHJQJ010000028.1 GCA_018819325.1 Patescibacteria group bacterium | reverse complement strand
TGCGGATCCTGACTATCCATCGGTGTCTCACCAAGTTTTTTCATTCTAGCTTCGGCTTCTTCTTGTGTCGTACCCACAGCCCTCACCTTCCCTTCATCATCCCGCAACACTATTAAGTTAACTTCTCCTGGTTGATTCTCTGATCTTGATTCTGACATATTTTCTATTTATATACTAATAGTAATTAATATATCACACTTTCAAAATCGCCTCCTCAATATCCTTTTCCCCCACCCCATACTTCTCCACCAACTCCTCATACTCCCCACTTTCTCCAAAAGTATCTCTAACCCCCACCCGTTTTATCAACACCGGACAGTTTTCCCCCAACACCTCCGCCACCGCACTCCCCAAACCACCAATTATCTCGTGCTCCTCCACCGTCACCACCCTACCAGTTTTCTTTGCACTTCTAACTATTACCTCTTTATCAATCGGCTTTATCGTATGCACATTAATAACTTCTACACCCACCTTACTTTGAAGTTTTTCCGCCACCCTTAGCGCCTTATTAACCATTGGACCACAAACAAACACACTCACGTCCTTACCTTCTCTAAATATCTGTGCCCTACCCAACTCAAACGGCGTAACGACCGTAGTCACCTGTGGCAACTTTTGTTTATGATATCTAATGTACACCGGTCCCTTAATCTGAGCAGAAGCCAACACCGCCTTTTTTATTTGTTCATAATCACATGGCGCCAAAACCATTAAGTTCGGTAGTGCTCTGGTAATTGCCATATCCTCCAACGCTTGATGCGTTGCTCCATCTGCACCCGCACTAAATCCAGCGTGTGCCCCTGCGATCTTTACGTTGGTTTTAGAAAGGCAAACCGACACTCTCAACTGCTCCCAATTTCTACCAGGTGAAAACACAGCATACGAACACACAAACGGAATTTTAGAAGACAAAGCCATCCCCGCCGCCACTCCCATCATATTCTGTTCCGCTATCCCTAAATCAAAAAACCTGTCTGGAAACTCCTCGGCAAACAAATTAGCCCTAGTACTTTCCATCAAGTCCGCCGTCAACACCACCACATTCTTGTTCCTCTTTCCAGCCTCCCTCAACCCCTCCCCAAACCCATCCCTCATCGACTTCATTTCTATTGTGTCGTCATTCTGGCTTGTCCAGAATCTAGTCAAATTCATCTCTTCGTTCAGCATATCTCCATTCTACACACTTCTAACTTAACACACACTTGACAAGTATAAAGTGTTACGTTATACTTTACACTATATGAAAAACACCATAATCACCCTCCAGCAAAAAAAGGAACAACTAGACGCCCACAAACCACTTTCCCCTGACCTGGTAACCAATCTACAAAACTGGTTTAAAATCGAGTTAACCTATACCTCCAACGCCATAGAAGGCAACACCCTATCCAGAGCCGAGACTGCCCTAGTGGTCGAAAAAAACCTAACCGTAGAAGGAAAAACCATACAAGAACACCAAGAGGCCATCAATCACGCTCAAGCCTTTAACTGGGTAACTCAAAGGATTAACACCAAGAAGCAAGAAATTACAGAAAACACCATTCTAGATATACACCAATTAATCCTACAAAAAAATGACGATATCAACGCAGGGCGTTATCGAACCATACCCGTCCGCATAGCCGGATCAACCGTTATCATGCCTAACCCTGCCAAAGTTCCACAACTAATGAGCAAATTTATCAACTGGATTAAGCAAAGCAACAATCATCCCTTAACCACAGCCGTAGACGCACACCTTAAGCTGGTAAGCATCCATCCTTTTGCAGACGGCAACGGACGCACCGCCAGACTACTTATGAACTTACTTTTGATGCAAAATGGATATCCCCCAGCAATCATCCGCAAAGAGGACCGAAGACGCTACATCAACAGCATCGAAAAGGCACAACTAGGTGGTTCTCTATCTGATTATTATCAGCTAATGTACAAGGCTGTAGACCGCTCATTAGATATTTATCTAAGCACCCTAAATAACAAAGATAAAGAAAAACCATTTACCAAAAAACCTTTACTAAAAATTGGTGAACTAGCCAAGCTAACCGGCGAAACTATACCAACCATCCGTCACTGGACTAAAGAAGGACTACTAACCGTGGTTAAGCACACACCAAGTGGCTACCAACTTTATAATCAAAAGGCAGCTTTAGTAGTCAAAAAAATTCGCCAGCTTCAGAACACCAAAAGACTAACCCTCGCAGAAATAAAAGACAAGCTACAAAAACCTAATGGCTATTAATCTCCTCCAAAGCCTTGACTGCTTCTTCCGTTGATGGCGACTTTCCATGCCACTCGCTTTTATTCTCCATAAAACTTACCCCCTTACCAGGAGTTGTGTGTAGAATAATAGCCGTTGGTCCATCCAACATCACTCTAGCCATCTTCATGGCTTGCAATATTTCTTCTATATCATGTCCATTTACTTCAATCACCCTCAATCCAAACGATTCAAGCTTAGCTTTAAAAGGCTCCAAAGGCATTATCGCTTCAGTACGTCCGCTCAATTGAATGTTATTTCTATCAATCACTAAGGTCAAGTTCCCCAAATCAAACTTAGAAGCACTCATATACGCCTCCCACACTTGCCCCTCGTTTTGCTCTCCATCTCCCATAAAACAGATCGTCCGCCAATCTTTTTTATCCATCTTTGCCGCTAAAGCCATCCCCACCGCCACACTCACCCCCTGCCCCAACGGCCCACTTGCATTCTCCACCCCTGGCAATTGTTCCACCTCCGAGGTGGAAGATTTATGCGGATGACCCTGCAATCTTGAATCAATTTTCCTTAAACTATCAAGCTCTTCTTTCAGAAAAAACCCAGCCTCCGCCAACACCGCGTACAAAACAGGGCAGTAATGCCCCGCAGACAAAACCACCCTGTCTCGATCCTCCCATTCTGGCTCATCCGACCGGTAATTTATCACACCGCCAAAATACAAAGCCGTCCAAAAATCAGCCGAC
The DNA here is from genome assembly GCA_018819325.1 of Patescibacteria group bacterium. GTDB lineage: Bacteria > Patescibacteriota > Microgenomatia > UBA1400 > MFAQ01 > JAHITH01. Next base: position 1,623 of record JAHJQJ010000028.1, on the reverse strand, counting down.
CCCAAAGCCCCAGCCGAATGCCCCGACCCTGCCCCCGCCAACATCTTTATTATTATTTCTCTTATCTCGTTCGCCTTATCCTGCAACTCCTCAATCTTCATACGTTTTCTAATTCCTAAAAGCAGTCTCTATATCCACCCCATTCTTTTTCAACTCAGGTTTATACATACCCTTCTTCAGTTCTTGCTCATAGTGCCACAGGGCCTTCAAGGCATCCTCTGGCGTACTCACAATTCTATAAACCCTCAAGGCCTCCGGCCGAATATGCATATTAGCCGCAAACGACTCTAAAATCTCATGCCAAAACTCCCCATACAAAATCAACGGTTTATGATGACCAATATAAAGCTTAGCCAACCCCCACGCCATACCAAACTCTGATACGGTTCCCGTTCCCCCATTAAAAATAACATAAGCATTCCCAAGTTCTAAAAGCTTCAATGTTCTGTCTAGATACGTATTCATCACAATCTCTTTATCCGCCTTATTCAACGGGTCCTTGCCCTCAAACGTCTCAATATGCTTAGGATAAAAAGTGGCCACATACGCTTTTCCACCACCTTCATGAGCTCCCTCGGTCGCCGCCCGCATAACCCCAGGCCCACCACCATTAACATTTATCACTCCATGCTCAGCCATCATTCTAGCCGTCTCCTTAGCCGACTCAAACAACTCATCACCCTCTTGCGCATCCGCATAACCTAAAAAACTAACCGCCTTAATTCTTTCAAATTTTCCTACTTCACTTACATCATTTACCATATACCAATAATACACTAATCCTATTAATCAACATCTTTCAATATCTTCCAATATCTACTAAAATAAAACCAATGCAAACAAACTACACCTATCAAAAAAACCCAAGAATCAAAAAATACCTGCAACAACTGGAAATAATGCAGCAAGTAATAGACTTACTACCCCACTTACCACACGTAGAAGAAAATTTACGCCGTAAATCCTACCTAAAAAGCTCTCTCTACTCAGCCAGAATCGAAGGCAACAAATTAAGCTTAAACGAAATAAACTTTGCCAGCAAAAAAAATCAATCGGGCAACAGAGAAAAACAGGAAATATTCAACATTCTATCAGCCATCCACTGGCTCTACTCATCTAAAGGACCACGCAAACTAACCAGTAAACTAATCTTATCTTTACATAAAAAAGTCATGAAAAACTTGGAGCCTAACGGTTATTTTAGACAAGAACCGGGGGTAATTTTCAACCAAGCAGGAATGGCAGTATATCTTGCCCCACCAGCTAGCGAACTACCAGATCTAATAAACGAACTAATCGGATGGATAAACAAAACCAAAGAAAAAGCTGTTATCAAGGCGGCCTTAATTCACTTTGTTTTCGAAAAAATTCACCCATTTCAAGACGGAAACGGACGAGTTGGCAGGCTATTATCAATGTTTATATTAAAACAAGGAGGGTACGGATTCCGAGGATTGGTGTCTCTAGAAGAATTTATAGAAAAAGAGCGGGCAGATTATTACTACCTACTAATGAAAACCTCAAAAAATCTAACCAAATTTGTAGAGTTTATTTTAGAAGGATTGGTAACACAAACAAAGAAAGCATTAGAGGAACTAAAAAATACCAAGGAAGAAAAAATCG
>JAHJQJ010000027.1 GCA_018819325.1 Patescibacteria group bacterium | reverse complement strand
TGATATAATTCAAAACGTCCATTAAACATGATTAACAACAAACAAATGACCGAGGCAAACGGAGTCGTTGTCGAAGCTCTACCAAACACTCAGTTTAAGGTAGAACTCGAAGACGGCAGAGAAATCCTAGCTCATTTAGCCGGTAAAATGCGTCTACACCGTATTCGGGTTATGCCTGGTGACAAAGTCACCGTAGAAATGACCCAGTACGACGAAAGTAAAGGCCGTATCACATATCGTCTAAGATAGCTCCGTTTTCCTTTAGAACTAATTAAATATAAAAAAATGAAAGTACAGGCTTCTGTCAGGCCTAGATGTAACAATTGTAAAATTGTTAAACGTCACGGCAAAGTTTATATAATTTGTAAAAACCCACGCCATAAACAGCGTCAAGGGTAAAAATTGCTATTATGCCAAGAATATCAGGAGTAAATATACCAGAACAAAAACCAGTTAAGATCTCCCTTACCTATATTTTTGGTATTGGCAAGAAAACGGCTTTAGATATGCTAAAAAAACTATCAATTAGACCAGAACTACGCGCCAAAGATCTAACTAGCGACCAAATATTAAAACTACAAAACCAAGTTAAAGAACTAGTGGTAGAGGGAGAACTAAAAAGAACAATTAGAAACAACATAGAAATACTAAAAAGAATCAAATCATACAGGGGTTTAAGGCACTCCATGGGGTTACCCTCTAAAGGTCAAAGAACTAGAACCAACGCCAGAACCAAAAAAGGTAAAAAGAAAACTGTAGGCGCTATGACTAAAGATACCAGATCAAAAATGGAAACAAAATAAAAAATGGCTACCAAAAAAATTAAAGACACCATAAAATCTGATACTAAAAAGGTTGAAAATCCTCGACCTAAGGTCAGGGCAAAAAAAACCGCTCCTTTTTTTAGATCTGGTCAGGGTTGTATGTACGTTAGCTCAACCTTTAACACTACCAGGGTTACTTTTACCGACCTCAAAGGAAACGTAATTTCTTGGAGCACGGCTGGTACCTGTGGTTTTAAGGGATCTAAAAGATCAACTCCTTTCGCCGCCACCACCATAATAGAAGAAGGTCTTCGTAAGGCTAAAGCCAATGGTCTCAACTCCGTAGACGTTTATCTAAAAGGACCAGGTACTGGTAAAGACGCCGCCATTAGGGTCTTAAAAACATCTGGCTTAGATATTAACCTACTAGCAGATATTACCCCCATCCCCCATAACGGTTGCCGACCAAAAAAACCAAGAAGAGTCTAATATTAAAAATAATTATAATAACTAAAACAATAAAACATGGCCCGTTACATTAAATCAAAATGCCGACTCTGCCGCCGCGAAGGCACCAAACTTTTCCTAAAAGGTGCTCGTTGTTTTGGAGCCAAATGCCCCATTGAGCGTCGCGGAGCACAGCCACCAGGCCAGCACGGTAAAAAAAGGCACAGACGCCTATCAGACTACGGCATTCACCTAAGAGAAAAACAAAAAGTAAAAAGAACCTACGGAGTTCTAGAAAAACAATTCCGTAATTACTACAAGCAAGCTTTAAAATCTTCAAGCAACACTGGAGAAAAATTACTTCAGCTCCTCGAGTCGCGTTTAGACAACACAGTTTTTCGTCTTGGATTAGTATCTAGCCGTTCTTTAGCCAGGCAGTTGGTCAATCACGGTCACGTTAAGGTGGATAATAAAAAAGTAAGTATCCCCAGTTTTCTAGTTAAACCATCTCAAACAATATCTCTTTCCAACAAAGGAGCCAAATTAAAATTTGTTCAAGAATCCCTAGAGCAAAAAACATCTCCTGCCAAATGGTTAACCAAAAAGGCTCTAATAGGCAAAGTTGAAAGACTGCCTTTAAGAGAAGAGCTAGATGACAGTATCAGAGAAAACTTAATTATTGAGTTCTACTCTCGTTAATATTTATTAATTAATAACAAAAAAATGTTAAAATCAAACTTCAAAGTCACCGTTAGTCCGGTTAAAAATAACACTGCCGAGGTCATTATAGAACCCCTACCAAGAAATTTTGGTCATACCGTGGGTAATGCTCTCCGCCGAGTTTTACTAAACTCTCTTTACGGGGGCGCCGCCATCAGGGTCAAGATCGCCGGAGTATCTCATCAGTTTTCCACCTTAAGTGGTCTTCAAGAAGACATACTAGAGTTCATTCTTAACTTAAAAGAATTAAACTTTCAGTTAGGAGATCAAGATACAGCCCAGGTAAAATTATCAGTTTCAGGTAAAAAAACGGTTACCGCCAAAGATCTAGAGCTTCCAGCCGGTGTTACCGTTAACGATCCTGAAAAGGTCTTGGCTCGGCTTACCAGTCCCAAATCAAAACTTTCTGCAGTCATTACCGTTGCCAAGGGTGTCGGCTATGTACTATCAGACGAGCACATGGTAGATAAGTTAGGTGTAATTCCTTTAGATGCTGCATTTTCACCTGTAATCAATGCTACTTACACAGTTGAGTCTACTAGGGTAGGACGCCACACAGATTACGATAAGGTTAGATTAAATCTCACCACCAACGGCACCATCGATCCAAAAACAGCCGTCGATCAGGCCGCAGAGATCTTGTCAACTTTCTTCACCCAAGTTTACTCCCCAGCTCCAATAGAGAAAGAATCAAGCAAGCCCATCAAAGACAAAGTCCTAGATGGTTTTATAGAAGATCTAGATCTTCCTACCCGCACCACCAACGCACTTAAAAAAGGTGGTTATGAAAAACTACAAGACCTAGCAGGGGCTAACGTCTTAGATCTAAGTCAAGTCAAGAATCTTGGGGGCAAATCCGTAGAGGAAATTGTCAAAAAGTTAAAAACCAAGGATATTATCATTAAATAAAAAATGAGTCGTAAGCATAACGTTAGAAAACTAAAGCTCAGCCGAACCTTCAACCAAAGAAAGGCCTTAATAAAGGGCTTGGTGGTCTCCCTTATTGACACTGGTAAGGTCACCACCACCCTTACCAAGGCTAAGGTTCTAAAGTCTCGCTTTGATAAACTTGCCGCAAGGGCTCAGTCCGGCACACTTCATGCTAGAAGGCAGATATACTCTGCCCTTTCTAACCATAAAGCCACCAACAAATTGGTAGACACCATTGTTCCCCTTATGCCTAAACGACGCGGAGGTTTTGTAACCATAGAAAAAACCACCATCAGGCGTGGTGACGCCGCCGTCATGGCCACCGTCAAGTTCTCCGTCCCTCTTCCAAAGGTTACTAAAAAAACAAACAAGAAAAAATGAAAACCACGGTCCAAAAATCTAGCCAAATAAAACGAACCTGGTATCTAATTGACCTTAAGGACCAGGTCTTGGGTAGAGTAGCTACTCAGATAGCCTTTCATCTAATGGGTAAAAATAAATCTTTGGTCTCACCCAACCTGGACAATGGTGACTTTGTGGTTGCCATAAACGCCAAAGATATTAAGGTAACTGGTAAAAAACTAGACCAAAAACTATACCAAAGCCACTCTGGTTACCCAGGCGGGTTCAAAGAATTTACCCTAAAACAAATGATGGACAAAGACCCCAGAAAAGTAATAGAACAGGCTGTTAAAGGCATGCTTCCCAAAAACAAGCTTAGAAGTCCAAGAATACGTCGCTTAAAAGTTTATCTAGACGACAAGCATCTTCATCAAATAGTTACCAAGAAAAAATAAATATGGCCACAAAGCTAACCAAAAAGATTTCTACCCCAATTAAACCTATCAAGAAAGAGCAACCAAAAGCCTCCAAGTCATCCCCAAAAATGGTTACCCCTAAACAGTTCACCTACGCAGTTGGTAGAAGAAGAGTTGCTATTGCCAGAGTTAGAATTTTCAAAGGCAAGCAAGAAATTCTAATCAACGGCAAACTAGCATCGGAATACTGGCCTTCCAAAAATCAACAAAGCTTATTTCAAAGACCCTTTGTTCTAACCAACACGCTTGGACAGTACACCGCTACTGCTAAAATAAAAGGTTCGGGTAGCATGGGTCAGATCGGTGCTTTCACCCACGGAGTCGCCAGAGCTCTAAACAAATTAGACAGAGACAAATATAGAAAAGTATTAAAAGAAAACGGTCTCCTAACCCG
>JAHJQJ010000026.1 GCA_018819325.1 Patescibacteria group bacterium | reverse complement strand
CAGAAACTGCAAGCCCAAAGAAATCAAATAAACCTTAAAAACTATCCCCAAATCATTTATCATCAACTATTATTTTACCGTTTAATTTCAATACAAACTATGTAATAAAGTGGTACCAGTTTATTACACAATTTGTAACAAACTAGTTGCAATTTACACAAAACAATGCAATACTATTATTATGAAAACAAGCTTGTTCAAAAGGAAAATTATTGATTATCTATTATCTTGGAAAGACAAACCTAACCGCAAACCACTTGTTTTGCGTGGTGCTCGCCAAGTAGGCAAAACCTCAACTATTAAATTTTTCGCAGAGAACCACTTCGAAGACTTAGTTTATATCAATCTTGACAAATCTGATCATTACGAAGCGTTTAAAACAGTTAAATCTCTTAAGGACTTCAAGCAAGTAGTCTCGATAATCTTTAAAAAACAACTTATCTCTGGAAAAACACTTCTATTTATAGACGAAATCCAAAACTTACCCAACTTAATTGATCTGCTCCGTTTTTTTTACGAGGAACAGCCCAAACTTCACGTTATGGCGGCTGGCTCTTTACTGGAAGCAATAATTCAAAAGGAAGGTCTTTCCATGCCTGTAGGCAGGGTGGAGTATGCCTATCTTTACCCATTAGATTTTTTTGAATTTTTACAAACCAAACAGGAAACTAAACTGCTTGATTATTTAAATTCGGTTGGTTTAAACACCAATATCCCTAAAGCTATTCACGAACAAGCTAACAAACTGTTTTTGGAATACAGCTTAATTGGAGGTATGCCTGAATTGGTCAAAACCTACCTAGAGTCTGACGATTACAACAGTCTATTGCCGCTCTACGCCTCTCTTTTAACCTCATACAAAGAAGATGTTTATAAATACCAATCCCAAGCTAATAGTAAATACATTCAATTTGTTATCGAAAATGCACCTTTTTTTGCTGGATCAATTTATACTTATGAAAATTTTGGCAACTCCCTATATAAAAGCAGGGAAATGAGTCAGGCCTTTAATCTTTTAGAAAAAATAATGATTCTTAACGAAGTAACCGCCACTCAGTCAAAAAAGTTGCCGTTATCACTTAAACCCAAACGTCCAAAAAAATTGCTCTACCTTGATGTGGGTCTGGTTAACTTTAAAAATAATTTACAGTCGCAATACATAAATCTTAATGATCTGCAGGACGTATATCGAGGGCAAATTGCAGAACAAGTTGTGGGGCAAAATTTGTTGGCTCAATATCTTCATCAACCAGCCAACCTTCACTACTGGACCAAAGAAAAATCAAAAGGATCCGCAGAAGTTGACTTCTGTTTTGTCCATCTGGGACAAATAGTGGGGGTAGAAGTAAAGTCAGGTAGCACTACACAACTGAAATCACTGATGAGTTTCGCCAAAGAAGTTGAGAATCCGATCTTGGTACGAGTACATAAGGGTCATTTAGAAACAAAAAAATTAAAATTAAATGGCAAAACTCACACTTTTCACTCTATTCCGTTTTATTTAGTCCCTAGACTAACATCATTGCTTTAGCCGCCTTTTGCCCTAGTTCTACTGCATAATTTACCCCTCTGTCCCACGGATAGACCATGCTTGTGTTGGCTGTATAGATTCTATCGTTTTTTGTTTTTATCTTGGGTATTTGTTTTGAGTAATTCACTGGGAAAACTGGTTGAGCATAAGGATCTTGGAACTTCCACTTTTTGGTGATCCATTTCTTATTAAAATTAGGGTTAATTTTCTTAATATATGGCAAGAATAATTCTAAGAGTTCATCTTTACTCATTTTTAATCTTTTATCTTTATCTTTTAAGTAATTCCCCAAGTACACCAGATGCTTGTTGTTGTAGTATTTTTTGTTTATAAAATTTGTCTGTTCTACTACTACCAAAAACGGCCAGTTTTTCTGTAAAACATTCAACCAGTAGCCTTTCATCAACGGTTTATTCAATTCCAAAACTAATGTCTGCCCCCATAGATAATCTATTCCAAGATTTCTCCCCCCAGTATTTAATATTTTGTCAAACTTTTCATCACCAACCTTATACTTAGTTCCTAACCTTATTTCTCCTCCATTTTTCTTTATTTCTTCTGCTATTTTTTCTGCCAGTTTTGCAAATCCACCTGCAAAATAGCCTAAACCAGCCGTTCTTTTATACACCCTGGCCCAAAACCAGGCCATGTTTACCGTGGGCAAAAACTTACCAAACTTGGCCAGCAAAAGCGGTTCCCAGACCTTTTTATACCCCTCTGGCCCCACTAATTTTGGCAACATCCCTACCGCTTGGTATTTTTCTAAACCTACACCATTTCTTATAAACTTCAACATTGCCAGTCCCAACCCCATATGTAACCTAGAAATTAAACTTAACTTATTAAATTTTAATAGCGAGAAGGGAGAATCCAATCGTTTTTCTTTCCCCCCAATTAAACTATTGGTTACGGGCTTTTCAAAAAATGCCGGCCAACCCACGCTTTTAGCTAATTTAATTACTTCCTTATCATTGGCAAAAATATGATGATAATATCTTTCTAATCCCCAATCCCAACCCGCTGGTTTAAAATCACCTGCCAATCCACCTAGATTCTTTTCTTTTTCAAAAATCACCACCTTATGGCCTGCCCTTACAAGCTCTAGTCCAGCCGCCAAGCCTGTAAAACCACCGCCTACAATCGCTATTCTCATATATACTTAAATTATAGCTTTTTTCTTATGAAACAAAACAAACAGACTATACCCCTGATTCTATTTATTGGTTTAATAATCAGGCTAATCTTTTCTTTGATAATTCATCCTGTTCAAAACTATGTTTTTTCTGATATGCAGTCATATTTAGACATTGCCACAAGAATTGTTAAGGGTGTTCCACGCCTAGATAATATTTTTTATCCTCCAGGTTATTCTTTGTTTCTCTCTTTATTTTCGCAAACAAGCAATCAACATTTTTATATTTTTATTGCTGTATGTCAAAGCCTAATTGGAGTTTTGTCCATTTGGCTGTTTTATCAAATCTCGACCCAAGTATTAAAACCCAAGTTGTCCAAAATATTCCTTCTCATTCTTGTCTTTTATTATCCTTTTATTGATGCAACTGGGTACTTGTTATCAGAAAACCTAGCAATTTTCTTTTTAGCATTGGTTGTTTGGTTTTCAATAAAATTCAAGCAAACTAAGTCTAATCTCTGGTTATTTTATGCTGGCCTAAGTTTGGGTTTTGGATCTTTGGTTAGGGCAAATTTACTAATAATTGGTTTAGCCATCTTAGTTTGGCTTATTGCTTCTTCCAAACAAAAACTTAAGCCTATTGCCGTATTTATTATAGCCACCTTGGCTTCATTAATCTTCATTTCTGGGGTTTACTTTAAGCTAGGCGGGCAATACCGTATTACTCCTCTTAACGGTGGTCTTAACTTCTTTCAAGGTCAGTGTCTGGTGGGACATACTACAGATGTAAATGGTGCCGCCTTTGGTCCACCGGTTTACATGCAAAGAGATATCCACAAGACCGCATTTCTTGACCAACCGTTTACCAATAGCCACTATTTTTATCAACAGGGTTGGCAATGTCTTAAACAAAGACCCGTCCGCATGCTAGAAAAAATATCTGAAAATTATTATGTGTTCTTTGGTAACGTCTCTTGGCCTACTTCTAACCAACCTTTCTTTGGTTTACCAATGAAAATTAGCCATATTTTGTTTAATCTACTTGTATTTCCAGGTATTTTATTGGCTATAGTTCACCGCCCCCGTCAACCTTTTACTAACTTTTTATGGCTTATTTTATTTACCGTTTTCCTTACTGCTACCGTTTATTATGCAGACATCCGCTATCGCCTGCCATACGACGCCATCTTTATTATTATTGCTCTTAGTGGCTACCAATCTTTAATGAAACCAAAAAACTATACCCATCCAGGGATAAAACGGTAAGGGGTTTGTTTAACGTATTTTTTGTAATCCTTGTCTTTAATTAAATGCCTTTCTTCTGTAACTGCTCGCATAAAATAGACCAATGTCCAGGCAGACAAAGAAAATAAAGCACCCCAAGAAAAAGCTGGCAAGGCCATAATCCACCAGGCCAAGATTTTGCCAGTATAAGCTGGGTGGCGAATATATTTATACGCCCCCT
>JAHJQJ010000025.1 GCA_018819325.1 Patescibacteria group bacterium | reverse complement strand
TGGGTCATGTGAGATTGTTGTAGTAGGAGCACCATCTGAAATCAATATACCTGCTCCATAATTATAATTACTAGCATTGAATTTGAACCTAATATCCATTTGAATATTACCATCAGGAAAAGAATTATTAGAATATGTATAAGCAAACTTAGAACCAGTTGGCATGCTTAACTTTAAAACATCTTCTCCATCAGGAAAAGAAAAACCATCATCATTATCAACAAATGACCACTGACTTAGATCTGACCATTGTCCATTAAATTCATCAATCAACAGGTTTTCGGCAAATACATTAGTAGGAAAAACAATAATTTCAACAAACAATGTAATTAACAAAAACAAAAATAGCTTACAACAACAACGATCAGTCATCACTAACTTACATTATATACAATATAGTTAATGTCTAAAAAACATCCACATACAATAACAAATAAAGTTTCCATAATAATAGTTAATTATCGATCCGAAGAACCTCTTTATGCATGTTTAAAAGAAATGCATACTGAAAAAGGTTTTAGTCATAATATTGAAATAATTATTGTGAACAATGGAGTAGGTGACATTAATTTGTTCAAGAAAATATCTAAATTTCCAAAAGTAACTTTAGTAGAACCGGATAAAAATTTAGGTTTTGCAGCTGGTGTAAATCTGGGTATAACTGCTACAAAAAACAACCTTATCTTATTATTAAATCCAGATACTTTAGTTAAGCCAAGCGCGATTAATACATTGGTAAGTTGTTTAATGGAAAATAAAGCAGGAATTGTTGGAGGTATTAATTACAATTTTAAAAAGGAAAAACACAGTACATTCGTACGCAAACCAAATATTTTTACATATTTATTTGATTATACAAATCTCAGAAAAATAGTTCCAAACGATTATTTTCACAAAAAACACTATTATCTTGATGAGTCACCCCCTACAAGCAAAAAAATTGTGGGTGCAGTATCAGGATCTTTCATGTTAATAGAGAGAAAAGTTATCAATCAAATTGGCTCTTTTGATGAGAGGTATTTTATGTATCTAGAAGATGTTGATTATTGTTTAAGGGCTGGTAAGGCTGGTTTCAAGGTCTTGCTTTGCCCCAAGTCAATAATCAAGCATGTTGGTGGATATAGTAGTAAAAACAAAGAAAAAGTTAATGTTGGAGCTTGGTTAGAATCTAGAAGACGCTATGTATTTAAAAACGAAAACTTATTGATTAATCTGATCATACAACCGATATTTCTAATTGATACAGTTATAATAAGAATATTGCAACAAATTAAAAAAAATGAAAAGTTATTTAAATTGTCATCCCGAGCGGAGCCTCGCTAGGCGGGGCGTAGTCGAGGGATCCCTTTGGCTGGAGGCTTTACAGTTGAAAGGGATTCCTCCACTCGAAGACTCGGTCGGAATGACAAAGTGTATAGATTCCCGCCTGCGCGGGAATGACGGTGTGGGAGGCGGGAATGACAAAGTTAGTAAGAATGACAGAAATATACAATAAATGAAAAATAAATGAAAAAGGGGAAGATAATCATCACGGGGACGGGGAGAGCGGGGACGTCATTTTTGGTGGTTTTACTAACTAGATTAGGCCTAGATACCGGCTATAAACCATATATTGAGGACTTTAATGAAAACATCAGAGCCAGTTGTGAATACAAATTGTTCTCAACTTATCCACAACGACAACAAAAATTACTCAAAAATACACCCAGAATTCTAAAACACCCCAAATTTAGCCACAAACTGGCTGGATTAATAAAAAATAACATGATAAAGGTAGACCACATCATCGTTCCCGTAAGAAACATCAAAGACGCCGCCAAAAGCAGAATAAAAGCCAGAAGAAGGTGGAATATAAAGGGCATGGGTTTCCAAGAGCAAGTCTTAGCTTGGGCCCTAGGCAAAATTACAGAAACAGCTCTAGAATACAACATACCAATTACATATATAAAATACCCCAAGCTAGTACAAGACCCAGAATACTGTTTTAATAAATTAAGCACAATTTTTAAGCTAAACAAGAAAAAATTTACCAAGGTTTATCATGAACTAGCCGGGGCAAAAAAAATTAAACAAAAAATAGGACTGGCCAGGAAGTTAATCTACAAGCCAACCTAATGTCTATTAAAAAAACCCTACTAAAAAACAGTTCAATAAACCTGTTGGGTTACGGTTATTTACTGCTTTTAAGCTTCTTTGCCATACCAATGCTATTAAAAAGTCTGGGAGCAGACACGTTTGGTGTTTACCTGGTCTATGCAGGGCTGATACCTTTAGCCTCTACATTGAATTTTGGGCTTACCACTGCTCTAGTTAGGTATTTATCATTACCAAGCATCTCTAAGCACAAAAAAACTCTTTACTGGCAAACCTGCCTCTGGCAATTTATTGTTTTAAGTCTGGCCGTATTTTTATTATCTTTACTTATAAACCTCCTAGTCATCAACAAGCTAGTTCCGGTATCTTTACTAACCAGCATTTTAATTTCACTGATTATCTTTGTTAACCACCTAAGTCAACCCTTTCAAACTCTCCCTCAAGTTGATCAAAACTTTGCCTTTTACAACCTAAGAAACTTAATAGTAGGCACAGGCACCACAATTTTGACTGCCTTTTTAGCTCTTTACTACCCGTCGCTTCCACATATTTTTGCTTTTCAACTTGTTTTACATATTATTACCGGACTAGTCTTTTTTAAGTACGCCACCAACAAGTTTACTGGTAAAAATGTCTGGCCAAAATTTTCAAGACCAGCAAGTAATAAGTTAATAAACTTTGGCTTTAAAAACTTTATTGGTAGCTTGGCCAGCCAGCTTAGAAATCAGTTCTCCAAGTTTGCTTTAGCGGGCATGTTAAACCCACAAGCAGTTACTATTTTTACTATTCCTCAAACCATTATCATCAAGGCTGCCGGGGCCATATCTCAACTTACTCTTTCATTTTTCCCCTTAAGTACATCTCTATCTAGCAAAGAAAGAATTGGCAAGCTTCAAAAACTAATACTGGGAATTCAAGGTTTAGTTCTTTTCTTAGGCATACTTCAGGTTTATGTGGTACACCAATTTGGTCTTTCGTTTCTTATATTTTGGCTAAAAGACGTTGATCTGGCCACCAAAGGCTTTTCCGTGCTTAAAATTCTATCAATTTTCTTTGTTTTGACCAGCCTGACTCCAATTCCCAGCGTAGTTTTGGACGGTATAAACAAACCCCAGATTCCGTCTATGTTTGCCGTTTCCAGCGCAGTTCTAAATATCATTTTAATCTTTCTTTTAACTCCTCAATACGGCTTTCTGGGTCCGGCCTACGCCACCACCATTAGCAGTATCGTTGTGGCTCCACTGTTTTTAATTACCTTTACAGTTATCTTTAAACGATACAAATATAAGCTGACTCATGACTAAAGTATTTATACTTATCCTAAACTACAACAGGCATCAAGATACCACTAAGTGTATACGCGCCTTAAAAAAATCCAACCTACCCGAAAATACTCAGATAATTATCATCGATAACTCCACCACCAACCACTCTCAAAAAATTCTTTCTCAAACCTTTCCTAAAATTAAACTTATCAAAACACCCAAAAACAATGGTTTTGCTTATGGCAATAATTTTGGCATTCGTTATGCTTTAAAAAACAAAGCCAGCCACATAATGATAATCAACCCCGACGTAACCGTGGGTAAGTCATTTTTAAAACCACTTCTTAACCTTTTTAAAACCAAACCCCAGGCTGGCTTGGTGGCTCCGGCTCATCAGCACCAACAAAACAAACAGACTTTTTTTGGTTTGGGGGGTAAAATCAACTGGCAAACCACCAAATGTGAACACATAAACACAAAGAAGCTGGCCCTAAAAAAATCCAAAAATTATGAATTCGTCTCATTTGCCTGTGTTCTTATTAAACGAGAGGTGTTTGAAAAAATTGGCCTACTAAACGAGCTCTACTTTATGTATCTAGAAGACGTGGACTACTGCCTAACGGCTGGCAAAGCAGATTTTAAGTGTTATATAGAACCCAGTGTAAAAATAAAACATAATACCTCATCTTCTTTTAATATTCCCACCCAAAAACTTAAATTTAGTTTTGTAAGCCAGTTTAAGTTCATTAACAGGTGGCTAAAATTCCCCCAGAACATCTACGCTTATGTCTACATGACCTTTTTTTACGCATATCTTTATATTCTCTGGACATATCATTACCACAAAAACAAATGAAGCTATCTGTCATTATTCTAAACCACCTACCCACAAACTTACTTAAACCAACCTTAAAATCAGTTTCTTTTGCAGACGAAATATTAATTATCCAAGATTCTTCTTCATGTCATTCTGATTCCCCCCTACGTCATTCTGAACACAGTGAAGAATCTAGGCGCCTCAGCGCCGCATCTTTACGCTTCGCTAGATCCTTCGCGGGGCTCAGGATGACCAGACCTATACGAGTTTTTACCAGATCATTGACCAATTTTGCCAAACAGCGCAACCTTGCCCTTAAAAAAGCAAAAACAGACTGGGTTTTGTTTGTAGACTCAGACGAAATCGTACCCAAAAAACTGGCTCAAGAAATTAAACAGGCAATCAAGTCTCAAAATTATCAAGGATATTTACTACCAAGGCAAGACGTAATCCTGGGCCAAGTTCTAAAACACGGGGAAACAGGCTCAATTAAGCTTTTGCGCCTTGCTAGAAAATCTGCTGGTAAGTTCTCCAGATCCGTTCATGAAATCTGGAATATTCAGGGTAGGGTAGGGGAGTTAAAAACTCCGCTTCTGCACATTAAAGAAAATTTTACCTTTGAATTTCTCAAGCGTATTGGTCGATACGGACCAATCGATTCCTCAAGCTTGATTGCAGAAAACAAACCTTTTTCGTATTCTAGACTTTTACTTAATCCACCTGCCAAGTTTATCCAAAACTACATTGTGCGACGTGGAATACAAGACGGTCTTTTGGGCCTGTTCCACGCCTACTTGATGAGTGTTCAATCCCTCTCCGTCCGCGTCTTCCAATGGCAAAACAATCACCCATCTCCGTCATCCCCACACCCCTCCGTCATCCCCGCGTAGGCGGGGATCCATCCTCTCTTGTCATCTCGACCGAGTCGGCGAGTGGAGAGATCCCTCTCAACAGTAAAGCCTATCAATAAACCACATAGCCATTGCATTGTAAAATTACCAGTTGAAAGGGATCCCTCTATTCCGTCTTCGATAGGAATCGAAACTCCAATCGGGATGACAGAGGTGGGGAAGAGATCCCTCGACTCCAATTGGAATGACAATGGGGTTTTTCTGCTAAACTTTAATTATCATGCCACCAGATAAATTTACCGCCACCTGGGTTTCTCATTCTTCTATTTCAGATTTTTTAAACTGCCCCAGAGCATATTATCTTAAAAACGTATATAAGGATCCAAAGACAAATCACAAAATACAAATAATGACCCCGCCGCTAGCTTTAGGCTCAGCGGTTCACGAAGTAATTGAATCTCTCTCTACTATTCCCACTGTCGACAGATTCAAGGAACCACTTGCTCCTAAATTTAAAAACGTCTGGTTAGAAAAAGCCTCTGGCAAAAAAGGCGGTTTTTTTGATAAAGAATCAGAAGAAAAGTACTACAACCAAGGCATAGAAATGATAAAAAGGGTACTAGACCACCCTGGTCCCTTGGCCAACCTGGCCGTTAAAATAACCATGGAACTACCCTATTTCTGGCTCTCAGAACCAGATAACATAATTCTTTGTGGCAAAATAGACTGGCTAGAGTACTTAAAAAAAACCGACTCTGTTCATATTATTGACTTCAAAACGGGCAAGTCTTCAGAGGACCCAAAATCCCTTCAACTTCCCATTTACCATTTACTGGTACACAACACCCAAAAGCGCAAGGTAGAAAAAGCCAGCTACTGGTATCTACAAAGGAAAAACAAACCAGAAGAACAAAAATTACCAGATCTAGATAAGGCCCACAAAAAAGTGTTAGAAATAGCCAAAAGAATTAAACTGGCCAGACAACTAGACAGGTTCAAATGCCCCCATAACGGTTGTTTTAAATGTAAAGATTTTGAAACTATTCTAGAGGGGGGAGCAGAGTTAGTAAACGTAAGCGATTTTGGCAGCGACGTCTATGTTATTAAAAAACCTTCATCAAGCAACACCCAAGAAAGCATTATCCTTTGATAGGACTTTCGTAAAAATGGATACGAAAAATAGAGACTACGTCACTGCTCAGACTATACAAAAAGAAGAGGTGGTGAATTATTTTATAAATAACGGCTATCAAGTATTAGACATTCAACAACTATGGAGACACGTTCATGGAAAACTAGAAAAGGATAACAAAATTTTCTTTTTTAAAATTGCCTCAACATCTAGTATTGGGGAACGTACACGAAACGAGGTTTCGTGGAATAAACAAATTAATCAATTAATAACTAGATCTGGGATTGATTATTTTATTACGCCTAAAGTCTATGAAACGGGCACGTTCAAAGGCAAGTTTTTTTACCTTTCGGATTATTATGTCGGCAAGCTGGTTGCTTCCAAATATCCTCCAGACACAAAAGGTTTAAAATCATGGCTTAATAAAATCACAAAAACAAACCAATTTTTTTTGTCACTTCAAAATGTTACATTTTATCGGGATATCAACTCAGATAATCTGATTAAAAAATGGGACGGGTATTTTCAAAAGGTTAATGGTTGGTATGAAGAAGTTAAGGAAAATCAACTTCAAGAAGTGCTTGAAATAGTAAAAGAGCTAAAAACCACATACAAGCCAGGTGTTAATCATGGAGACTTCGTTCCCTGGCACATGATTCAAGCAAACAAAAAATTTATTTTAATTGACGCCGAACACGCAAGTAGTCAGTCTCCAAGATATTATGATATCTGTTATTTCTTTCATAGGCTGTATACAAGTGCTAATGATCCAAATACGGCCAAAGACTATTTGAACAAAATTCGTGATAATATTTCTAACAAGGAAAAGAATATATTTGATAAAGCCATCAGACCCATTTTGGCCTCAAGGATAATCGGCGGATTTTGGGATGCAAAAAATGGAGATTTAGATGAATTAAAATATCACCAAAAATTAAAAGATGATTTATTAACAAATAATTTATACTAGATGGCCTTCTTAACCCAATTAATTCTTCTTTTATGGCCACTTTACCAGCTTAGCCAGCTTCCTTTTGCCAGGCTTTATCTTGTGGATCTAGTCGTATTGTTATGTGTTATCCTGCAGGCCAGAAAGCTCAAGTTTAATCATCCATTACTTAAGCCTGTCTTATTTTTCTTATTTGTAGCCACCCTTTCCCTTTTATTTGTCATTCCCGCGCAGGCGGGAATCTATACAACAGCCATTCTTTATCTGGCCAGGCTATTTTTATACTCCTCACTTCTCTTAATCTCCTTACCCAAAGAAACATCTTCTCTAATAAACATCTCATTCTTTATGATTCCCGTGCTTGGTCTTTTGCAATACTTTTTCTTTCCAGACCTCAGATTCTTAAAAACAATAGGCTACGACGATCATTATTTTAGGTTAACCTTTCCTTTTTTAGACCCCAACTTTACTGGGGCTGTTCTGGCTTTTATCTCTCTTTACTCAATTAAAATCATCAAAACCACCAAGGGCAAAACCTTGTTTGGTCTTTCACTTGTTGCTTTGACCCTGACCTTTTCCCGCATTAGCTGGTTAGGATTTGCAATAGGTTTACTTTATCTATTTATAAAAAATCAAAAACTTCGTCTACCCGTCATTCTTACTCTAACTGGATTGGTATTTTTAATTACTATTTCCCCCAAGCCTTTTGGTGAAGGTGTGAATCTGGCTCGTACTTATTCAATTACCTCTCGTCTAAGTAATTATAAGCACGGCTGGGACATTTTCAAACAAAATCCAATAATTGGCGTGGGTTACAACACCCTTCCTTTCTCCATGCTCCAGCGTTCAAGCGCTGGTCTAGACAACTCATTTATCTTTGTTCTTGCCACAACGGGAGTAATTGGCCTAACCAGTTTTATATATCTATTAATCAAAACTTGGATACTAATTCCAAACACATACTTAAAATCTGCCTTTCTTTCTCTGTTAATCCACAGTTTAGCCAACAACACGCTTTTCTATGCTCCAATCACCATTCTTGTGTTTTTGCTTCTCAATCTTAACGCACGTAAGACACCTTTATAGTTTCCTCAGTCAAGTTGCCTGCCTTGTCTGTGGCCACCAGTTTTATCTCGTTTTCTCCCTCGTTAAGGCTAACCCTTAAACTAAACGATCCGTTACCATCAAGACGAACATAGGTATTATTAATTCTCAAGTCTGCCTCTGATTCAGACACCTCCCCGGATACGGTAATAACCTGCTCTTGTTGACCAAAAAACTCCTGCCCATTAGTAGGGGAGCTTAACAAAATTTTGGGGGCTTTAAAATCATAAATTACCTTAACTGGTTTAGAAATACTTTCATTTTCTGCTTCGTCTTTAGCTATTATTTTTATCTCATTTTCTCCTTCATCAAGACTCAAAACTGTCTGATAAAACCCATCCTCGTTGGTTTGCTCGGTAATAACCCGCCTATTATTGATAAAATATTCCACTTCAACACCTGCTTCTGTATATCCTTCTATTTTTATCTGGGCACTATTGGTTGCTTCCGGTAAACCAGAGATCACTGGTGTTTGTGGAGCGACCACATCACCCAATTCCATTACTTTTTGGTCACCTCCACCCGTCTTAGCAATTATCTCTATTAAAGCCGAGAAACCCCACTTAAACACCACAAAACCCAAGATTAAAACAATCAACAAATAAAGCCGTGACAGGCTCTTCTTTCTCTTTCTTCTATAAAAACCTCTTCCTGCCATGCTAAAAGTGTACCAAAATTCATATATAATGACAAACTGAAACCATACGTCATTCCCGCGCAGGCGGGAATCTATACAAGCGCGGGAATAGCTCAGTTGGTAGAGCATCTGCTTCCCAAGCAGAAGGTCGTGGGTTCGAAACCCATTTCCCGCTCCATGGCCAATAATCAATATAGAAAAAGACAAGCACACTATTGCTACCAACCTGGGCAAAAACAGCCTTTTACCGTTAGTCGTTCCAAAATAGACATGTTCTTAAACTGCCCCAGGTGTTTTTACATGGATCGCAGGTTGGGTTTGGCTAAACCCAGCATTCCATCTTTTACCCTAAACTCCGCCGTGGACAACCTATTAAAAAACGAGTTTGACTTGTTAAGAAAAAAAGGCGAGGCTCACGAACTAATGAAAAAATACAAAATAGACGCCGTGCCTTTTAAACACAAAGACATTCCCTTGTGGAGGGGAGAGGTAAACCAGTTTTCCGGCGCCAAGGTTTTACACCAAAAATCCAACTTAATCATCGATGGCTTAGTCGATGACGTCTGGCAAAACAAAAAGGGAGAACTTTTAATAGTGGACTACAAATCCACCAGTACCCAAAGAAAAATAGACATGAATGACAAATGGAAACAAGGCTATAAGCGCCAAATGGAGATTTATCAATGGATATTTAAGCAACTAGGCTTCAAAGTTAGCAACACTGGTTATTTTGTTTACGCCAACGCAGACAAAAACAAGCCTAAATTTGACGCTAAACTAGAGTTTAAAGTAGAAATCATCGCCTACAAAGGCAGTTCAGATTGGGTCGAGCCCATACTTCTAAAAATCAAACGTTGCCTAGAATCAAACGCCATACCCAAACCAGGAGTGGATGACATGGGTATTCCCTGCGAGTACTGCGACTACAAAAAACTCTCCGCCCAAACAGTCGCCAGGCTCACCAACTGACAAGGACCGTCCCTGTCACCTAAACCCGCCTTTCTACCATGTACTGAGCAATTCCGTCCAAGTAATTTATACTATTTTTATTCCAACCTCTTTTTACCATCTCGGGAATGGCCAGTTGTGCTTTTCTAGCCCATTTAATAGCTATTCGTCTTGAGTAATCCAGAGATCCTGTTTCCACTACAATTTTTCTAACCGCTTCAGCTTGATTTTTACTTACCTTATCATTTCCCCAAGCCTTCGCAATCACCCTTTTTTGATCGATACTAGCTTCCTCTAGAGCCTTTAAGATCAGCAGGCTCATTTTTCCTTGTCTTAAGTCTGAAAAATTAGGCTTACCTGTTTCTTCTGGTGTGCCAAACAATCCCAGTATGTCATCCTGTAGCTGAAAGGCTATTCCTCCTGGTAGGGCATACTTACTAAGCAATTCGAGCTTGTCTTTATTGGTCCCAGCCAGAATAGCCCCAATATGTAATGGATTTTCATAAGTATAGATTGCCGTTTTGGCCAAGTGCAAGTCCAAGTCTCACCTAATCCAAAATGATACTGAACCAGAATCGATACCTAATCGAAAAATGATTCTTAAGTTAAGCTAAGAACTCTCCACAAACAAGACGCGAACCGTTACAGTAGTCATATATGAACATAACCATGAACGATTC
>JAHJQJ010000024.1 GCA_018819325.1 Patescibacteria group bacterium | reverse complement strand
TGGGGGCTGGGGGAGATAGATGGAAATAGTGAGGAGTTGGTACTACAAAGTTTGGGAGAAGGTTTGGGGTTGTGGTTGCAGGTTGCCGTGAAGGTAGAGGATGGGGTGTCTATGGATGGCTTGTTGGACAGATTGTTGAGCTTGAAAGGCATTAAGGGTTTGAGTTGGTTAGATAGATATACTTTGTATAAAGATCTGTCTGGTTTGAGTAGTAAAGGAATCGTTTTAGAAACTAATTTGCCGTATCAGGTTATGGATAGGGTGCAGGATGTAGATGGTTATGAATGGTTAGAACTTAATGAAGCGGTGTTTGTGTGGTCTAGGGACTTGTGGCCAAATGAAGGTGTGGTGAACTTGGGGATAAAAGTGGAGGTGGTTAATGCATCGGATACGCCCGGAGTGGCCAGGGTAAGAGCTAGACAGTTGGAGTCGATTGGATTTAGGGTGGTTAGCGTGAAGGCTGGAGATATAAAAATAGACGAGCCCTGCGTAGTAAAAGTTAGTCCTGACATATGGGATAAAAATCAATTTATAAAACAGATATTAAAAAATTATTTGGGATGTGAAGTAGAGATGGGGGATGGTTTGGTGTTTTTTGTTGGTTAGTCCTCTGAGGCAAGTGGATCGAATATTTCTAGGGGATGAACAACGGGTTCTTGAAAAGAAATATTTATTTCTTTTTTGTGGTTGCTAACAGGAAAGCTGGGAACGTCCTTGAGTCTTTTTGAGCGTTTGATTTCTTGAAGAAATACTTGGGGAGATTGAGGATTGATGGACTTAATGTACACTTGGTATTTGTAGCCTAGTTTTATGAATTTACTTAAACTTAGAGAAAGGTTGTCTGGTAGTTGGCCAAGGTATTCATGGGTGTTTTCTGTGAAGATTTTGATTTTTCTGGCTGATGATTTTAAGGTAACGTTTTGGCCAATTTCTAGATTAGCGATTATTTGCGGGCTAGTTGTTTTTATTAAAGGTACAATTTTGGATATTCCTGGTTCTTCTATAAAGCTAATTGTTTGCGATCTTGACTTGGGGATAGTTTTGTCAGCCAAAGGCTGAAATTGGTGTTTAAGATTGTAAAGGTTTTTGGTGGCGATTGGATTTGTTTGGTTGATTTTTAAAACTTGTTTAAATGTTTTTTGGGCTAGAGTAGTTTGGGCTGTTTTTAGATAGGCTATGCCTAGTCGGTTTAGAGCAGATGGGTTTTTTGGTAAAAGTTCTATTATTTTTTGATTAAGGCTGATGGCTTGTCCCCAGTTGTTGTTTAGGGCGGCTTGAATGGCTTGATTTTCTAGTGTGGTAATATCTGGTTGATTCATACTGCTAGTTAATATATGTTTTAAGGACTGTTAAGTCAAGTGGCTCTGTTGTAGAATTAAAGACAATGTCTGGTCATTCTAAGTGGTCAACTATAAAACATAAAAAAGCGGCGACGGATGCCAAGAGGGGAGCGGTGTTTGGAAAGTTAGCAAAAAAGATTTATCTGGCGGTTAAACAAGGTGGGTCGGGTGATGTTTTAAAAAATCCATTTCTAAGAGGTATTTTAGAAGAAGCTAGAAGTGCAAATATGCCATCTAATAATGTGCGACGCGCAATTGATAAGGCATTGGGGGTGGGTGGTGAACAAGTTATGGTGGAAATTGACTATGAAGGGTATGGACCGGGCGGGGTGGGGATAATAATTAAGTGTGTAACTGATAATAGAAACAGAACAGGCGGGGAGATAAGAACCTGTTTTGACAAGTATGGGGGTAGTTTGGGTGAGCCGGGATCGGTGTCTTACATGAAGAAAATTGAACCTGTGCCGATGATGGAGTTGGTTGGGCAGGATTTGGGGAAAATAAAAGATTTATTGGAGACGTTGGAAGATCATGAAGATATTGTGTCAGTATGGTCTAATTTAAAGCAATAAATGACAAAAAGAGTTAAGTTTATATCTGTGGCGGGTGTGTTAGGAGTTATGTTGGGGCTAACTGGGTTGGTGGCGGTGGAGAATAGATTAACGGTGTTGTTGGCGGTTACTTCTATTTCTTACGTGCTGTCTGTTTGGGTTTTGTTTGAAGACTTAAAGGGTTTGGAGTGGATAACTTTAATGATTTTACCAGTGATGTTTACTTTGGGGGCTGGTTTGTTTACCAATTTATTGCCCGATGCTGTGCCTAATTTACTGGGATTAAAGTTTGAGATCGAGACGGCAATGGTGATGGCTAAGGTGGTTAAAGGATTGTTTGTGGTGTTTTACATACTGGGTTTGTATGCCATATATTTGCTTGAAAATATTATTTCGGTGGCGTCCATTAGGACGATTCAGCTTTTGCGGGCAGCCAGATCGATGGGATTTGTAATGACTTTGGTGGTGAGCTTGTTTTTTTTCTTGGTGTTGCTGAGTTTGAGGTTGTGGTTTTACTGGATTGGTTTGATTTCTGCGGTGGTGGCTTTTATGTTATCTTATGGACATTTTTGGAGTATTGATATTAAGGATGAAAGTAGGCGAACGGTCAAGCTTTATGCTTTAAGTCTTGCTTTTCTGATGGGTTTTTTGGGGTTAGTGATGGCTTTTTGGCCGGTGAAGCCGCTTATGGGGGGGTTGATGATGACGGTGTTTTTTTATACTCACTTGGGGATATTAGAAAACTATTTAAAATATAGATCATACGGAGAGTCTTTGGTTGAGTATCTGGTGTTTGGATTAATTATTTTTATTATTGGATTTGTGACGACGTCGTGGAGGGGGTGA
>JAHJQJ010000023.1 GCA_018819325.1 Patescibacteria group bacterium | reverse complement strand
TTTTTCATCTTAACTTAAGTTTAACAAGAACCCAAGCATGTGTCAAGAACAATTTATGGATGTATCAGCATATTTATGTACTTACAAGATGATCAGAGAAGTGGTTTGGTAAAACCCATTCAGGAGGTGTGAACTCTTACGTGTTTTACTTATTCAGACGAAGCCTTAAGACGGTTGGAAGTTGATAGTGGTGATCATAAGAGAATGGAAGAATTGATTGAGTCTACTAGAATTGACTTGGATAAAGGAATTGAGAGGGTTGGAGGATATTTTTTTTCTGGTACAAAATTACCTTTAGATGGAGGGAATGCGATCTGGGTTTATAGGTCTTGCATTATGAATCCGCGAACCACCGATGATATTATTGATCAGGCGGTCTCTGGTTTGGAAAAAGGAATATCGTCTAGATTTATTAAGTAAATATGGTAGTATATTAGTAATGATTGAGTTATTGTTTTTATCAGTTTTCTTCTTTTTCTTTTTTATAGTGCAAAAAGGGAGGGAAGTTTGTTGATTTAAAACAAAATAAATAATCGCAAGCACCTCCCAAATGGGAGGTTTTTTTGTGATCTAGAAAGGAGATGGGGTTTTATGGAAAATGAACAGGTGGAAGTTGGGAGTAGATCTTTGGTTATGGAGGAGGGGGTGTTAGTGTATATTACTGCTGATGGGCAGAGGGTGCCTATGTTAGAAAAAGAAGCTGGTGAATTATTGGAGATACTTGAGGAGGCTAAAGGTAGGCAAAGCAGGTTGCCGGAAGCGATTCGAGACTTGATAGATGCAGGTCATTTAATTGGAGAGGGTGACCTTGATGATTGGAGAAATAGATCAATGATTTAGAAGCAGTTTTGGTTTTAGTTTTTTGCTCATGTGGCTTATATTAGTTATGGTTGGGAAGTAGGGTAGAATAGAGGATAGGATGGCTAATAATAAAAGTAAGATCAGTGGTGTTTTAGAGGACATTGAACAAATGGTTCAGGATTCGGTTGGGGTTTTGGTGGGGACTGAGGAGGGGGTGGTGT
Source organism: Patescibacteria group bacterium (assembly GCA_018819325.1). Classification (GTDB taxonomy): domain Bacteria; phylum Patescibacteriota; class Microgenomatia; order UBA1400; family MFAQ01; genus JAHITH01. The sequence continues at coordinate 20,464 of JAHJQJ010000023.1, read as the reverse complement.
TGAGTGATTCTCCGGATCACATTGAAGGGGTGGATTTTGGTGTAAACGTGGTTGGTTTGGCGAAAAGATTTGGTTTATCTCCGGTGGATCTGGCTAAAGATTTGGTGGAGATTATTGGTAAAAAGATTGAGGGGGATGATCTTTCTTGGGTGAGTAGGGTTGTTAGCGTTGGTCCTTTTGTGAATATTGAGATTAATGTAGATTTGGTGGGACGGGAGGTTGTAGATAGAATAATTGAACAGGGTGGAGATTATGGTAAAGAAAGAGAAGGTGGAAAGGGGAAGGTGGTGGTTGATATGTCTTCGCCGAACATTGCCAAGAGAATGAATTATGGACACTTAAGGTCTACGGTTATAGGGGCGGCGATTGCTAATTTGTATGAAGTGGGTGGTTATGAGGTGGTTCGGGATAATCATATTGGTGATTGGGGGACTCAGTATGGAAAATTAATGGTGGCCATTGAGAAATGGGGTAGTATGCAGAAACTTAAAAAGGCTGATGATCCGATTGGTTACTTGCAAGAGCTGTATGTAAAGTTTCATGATGAGGTAGATAAACAGGCCGAGGTTGAGAAGGACGGTGAGGTTGTAGTAGAAACTGAATTAGAGAGAGAAGGTAGAGAAGCTTTTTCTAAGTTGGAAAAGGGAGACAAGCAGGTGAGGGAGTTATGGAAGATGTGTGTTGATTTATCTATGAAAGAATTTGAAAAAATATACCAATTTTTGGGTGTGAAGTTTGATGTTGCTTTGGGAGAGAGTTTTTATAAAGATAAATTGGAAGAAACGATGGAGTTGGTAGAAAAGAGTGATTGTGGAACGATTAGTGAAGGGGCTTTGGTGGTGGATATGGACGATGTGGGATTGGGTGTGTCGATTGTTAGGAAATCTGATGGGGCGAGTGTATACATGACTAGAGATTTGGCTTGTGCAATGTATAGAGCTGAGGAAATGAAGGCTGACAAAGCTATTTATGTGGTTGGAGAAGATCAGAAACTGTATTTTAGGCAGTTGTTTGAGATTTTGAAACGATTGGGTGTTGAGATTGGTAGTAAGAGTGAGCATATATATTTTGGGATGGTTAGACTAAAGGAAGGTAAGATGTCTACTAGAAAAGGAAGGACGGTTTTATTAAAAGATGTAATTGAGGAAGGGGTAAATCGAGTTGAGAAGACGTTGAAAGAAAAGGGCGTGAGATTAGATGATGAGGCTGTTAGGCAAATTGTGGCGGGGGCTTTGAAGTGGAATGATTTGGGGCAGGATGCCAGACGGTCGATGGTGTTTGACTGGGATGAAGCTTTGAATATGCAGGGGTATTCTGCTCCTTATGTTCAATATGCGGTGGTGAGAGCTAAAAGTTTGCTAAAGAAGGCTGGGTACGAGAGGGGTGTTGGGGTGGAAGGTAAGAGGGTGGATGGGGTTTATGGTGATGAAGCCGAAAGGGATTTGGTTAAGATGTTGATGAAGTATTCTAGAGTGTTAAAGGAGGCGATGGAACACAATGATCCATCTAGATTGGCGGTATTGATATATTCTTTGGCTAAACATTTTAGTACGTTTTATAACAAGACTCAAATTATTGGTTCTGATGATGGTTTGAAGTTGGCTAGATTAAGATTGGTAGATGCGGTTTCGCAAACAATAGAAAATGGTTTAGGTGTTTTGGGAATTGAGGTTCCGGAGAAGATGTAGTTCTTTGAGCTGAGCTTTGGAGGGTTTGGAGGGGGCGTTTAGAACTGCTGTTTGGCCAGATGAGCTGGTGGGGAAGGCCATGACTTCACGGACACTTGGTTCTCCGAGGATGGCCATTAAAAATCTGTCGAGACCTGGGGCGATGCCACCGTGAGGCGGGACGCCGTATTTGAAGGCGGTTAACATATGTTCGAACTCTTGTTTTTGTTTGTTGGTGAAACCGATGAGGTCGAAAACTTTTTCTTGAATCTTTGGGTCGTGAATACGGATACTGCCACCGCCAATTTCTAGGCCGTTTAGGGCTAGGTCGTGTTGGAGCCCTCTGACTTTAGTTGGGTCTTGATCTAGGAGCTTAACGTCATCTGGGTGGGGAGCGGTGAACATATGGTGGCTAGGGGCAAATTTAGCTTTACCTGAACCGTGGAAAAAGTCGGACTCTTTCTGTTCTGTGAATAGGGGGAAATTCGTTATCCAAGCAAAAGCTAGTTCGTTTTTATCATTCTTGTTTTTTCTTAAGTCTGGTTTGTCTGAGCCGTATTTTTCAATTGCTTCTTTATGAGAAAGCCTGGGCCAGGGGGTTTGTTTGATTTTTTTGTTTGGGAAAACCTTTTTAACAAGTTGGGTAAACAGCTCTTCAGTTAATTGAAGTATGTCTTCTTGGGTGACAAAAGACATCTCTATATCTAGTTGGGTGAATTCACCGTAAGCTCTGTCTGCTCTGGGGTCTTCGTCTCTGAAACATTTAGCAAATTGGAAGTATTTTTCTATTCCGGCGACCATTAAGAGTTGTTTGTATTGTTGGGGAGACTGGGGGAGAGCGTAGAAGTTACCAGGTTGAAGGCGGCTGGGAACGATGAAGTCTCTGGCTCCTTCTGGTGTGGTTTTGGTTAGAATTGGAGTTTCTATTTCGGTGAAGTCTTTATCAGCTAAAAAATTTCTGATGAATTGGGTGACTTGGGAACGGAGGCGTAAATTTTGAGCCATGCGGGGGCGGCGGAGATCTAGGTATCTGAATTTGTTTCTGTGAATTTCGTCGATTTCATAGCCGTCTGTGTTTATGGGAATAGGGAGTTCTTGAGACTTGCTTATAATAGTAACCTTTTCTGTTTCTATTTCGATGGAGCCGGTTTTGAGCTTTGGATTGATTAGTTTTTCTGGACGAGCTTTAATTAGGCCGGTGATTTCGATGACGTCTTCGATGTTTAGTTTGGGCAAGTTTTGACCCACGGCTTGGATGATGCCGGATCGGTCGCGTAGGTCTAAAAAAGTAATTTTGCCGTGGTCGCGGATGCTGTCTATCCAACCGTTTAGTTTTACTTGTTTACCGATTAACTGGGGGGTTTGGTTTATAAGAGTTCGTTGCATAAGCTATATTGTATAATAAAGTTTATGCCGATGGTGAGACGAGAAATGCCAGGACCAGTGTTTAAAGATACTTGCAGGTTGGAGGTGGGGAGAGAATGTTTGGGAGTAGTGGTGGAGGGAGATGATTTTGATAATTTGGTGTTGAAACTTGATGAACAGATTATTGTTGAGTAAGGTGGATCCGAAAGATGTTTTGTTGATTTATGGAGATTCAGATAAGTCAACACCTGTTGAGTGTGTTGTGGAAATGATATCAAAATATAATTTAAACTGTTTGTTTGTAAAAGGAGGTGGTCATAATATTGGTGGTACCCATCCAGTAAGTATTGTATCTGCTGTTGTTGATTGCCAAATAAAACCTGATGAGTTAGCTAGTTTAATTGGTTTACCAGACAATAGAGCTTTGATGTATTTTGGTGTGTGTGCAAGTTGTAGTGGAGTAGGGTCTGTTTTGTCAACAGTGATTAGTTTGAAATAATGATCTTTATCTAGTTTATTTTTTAGTCTAACTATTTTTTCTAGGCTGTCTAAGCGGTATTGACGAGAATGGTCCTTGTTGTAATGATATACTTGGTCAAAGTACTTGGGATAGTAGACATGGATTTTATTTGAATTTAGAAACATAGTAGTCGTATCGTTCTAATCTTCATGGTGTTTATGATTTAGTAATTATATCAAGATCGTGAGCCTGTAACCTAAGTTTTAAGTTTGCAATGCAAATTGTTTATTGAAGTAGGGTATAATTTTGATGATGAAGACAGTTTTGGTTATGTATGGTGGGGTTTGTCCAGAGCATGAGGTGTCTATAGTTTCTGCCTTGCAGGTGATGAATGCTTTGAAAGAAGCAGGTTTTGGAGTGTTGCCTTTGTATATAAGTAAGGAGGGGGGTTGGTATTTGGGTGGAAACAAATACTTGAAGGCTGAAAATTATAAGGATTTGCAAAAGATTAAAGATTGGGGGAAGCGGGTGATTATTTCAGCGGATAGGGAGTGGGATTTGTTGGCAAAGGGTTGGTTGGGTTTTGGAGGAATGGAAGAAAAAATTGATACGGTGTTTCCTGTGTTTCATGGACAGTATGGTGAGGATGGGGCGATCCAGGGGTTGTTGGAGCATGCGGATTTGCCATACGTTGGTTGTGGGGTTACGGCGAGCGGGGTGGGAATTGATAAGTATGTGGCCAAGCGAGTGGCTGAGTCCTTGGGAGTTAGGGTAACGAAAGATGTGTTGGCGACTGTGAGTGGTTGGAAAAAAGAAAAGAAAGAATTAGTGAAAGAAATTGAGAAATTAAAATGGCCGATTTTTATTAAACCGGCAAGGCTAGGATCGAGTATTGGGGTGGTGAGGTTGAGTAAAAAAAAGGATTTGACGGATGCTGTGGAGGTGGCGTTTAGGTACGGTTCGCGAGTAGTGGTTGAGGAGGCGGTGAAGAATCCAATAGAGATAAATATTTCGGTGTTGGGCAATGATCCTTATCAATGCTCGGTTACAGAAAGGCCGGTGACTGTGGCGGATGTTTTGAGTTTTGAGGATAAGTATATTGGAGAGGGTGGTAAAAGCAAGGGGATGGCATCGGCTAAGCGAATTATTCCAGCGCCAGTGAGCGAAAAAATAAAGAATGAGGTTGAAGGAGTGGCGGTGAATATTTTTAGAGCTATAGATGGCAAGGGGATTTCTAGGTTTGATTTTATAGTGAATGAGAAAGATGAGGTGTATTTTAACGAAGTAAACACCATGCCTGGGTCGTTGGCCTTTTACTTATGGGAGGCTAGTGGAGTTTCATTTAAAAAACTGGTAATCAAGTTGGTACGATTGGCTGAGGAAGAATGGAAAGCTAAAAAGAAGTTAGTAAGTGTGTTTAACAGTAATATATTGGCCGGGTTTGCCAAAAGGGGAATTAAGGGGGGAAGGGTTTAGTAGTTGTCTGGGAGGTCGTTTTCTATTAAAACCCAAGAATGAGTAAGGCTAAGTTTTTTTGCTAAGGACCAGACGGGGGTGGATGCTGGCAAGATTTGGCTGTGTGGAGCGGTGGACTTGAAGGCTTGGGTGCGATTTGATTGACCAATGAGTTTGATGGTGTTAAAAATTTTATTGGCCTGTTGACCAAGTTCTTGGTGGATGATTGTGGTTTTTTGTCCTAGTTCTACGATACCGGGGGTGATGAGGGCTTTTTTACCCGGAAGCTTGGAAAGGTCCGTCATAATTTTTTTGAAACCCTCTTGGTTGCTGGAGTAGGAGTTGTCAATGATGGTCGCGTTACCAATTTTTTTTAGTTCTAGTCGGTTGGGGGAAGGGGTAAGTTTTGAGACGGAGTCTTTAATTATTTGAACAGGGACCTTTAGCATAATGGCCATGCTAATGGCGGCCGCCAGATTTTCTAGATTGGCGGTGCCAAAAAGTGGGGTGGTGAAGCGGTGGGATTTGTTTTTGGTCTTGAGCGTGAAGGAAGTTCCTTGAGGACTTAGCTTAAATTTAGAAACGAAAAACGTGGCTTTAGGGTCTTTAAAAGAGTATGTGTTGATTGGTATAGATTCCCGCCTGCGCGGGAATGACGCTGATGCTATAAGGTGGTTTTTTATGTGGGGGTTGTCTATGTTAACCATGGCGTTTTTGGGGTTGACTGCGTTTACGAGTTCGAATTTAGCCAGGGTGGTATTTTTTATGGTCTTAAACCTTTCTAGGTGTTGGGTGCCGATGGCGGTGAGAATGGCGTATTGGGGTGGAACCTGATAGCAGAGAGTTTTTATTTCACCTTTGACATAGGCGCCCATTTCGCAAATGAAGTATTTTAATTTGTTGGTGAGTTCTAAATTTACTACTTTGGCGATGCCAAAAATGGTGTTGTAGCTTTTGGGAGTTTTGAGAGTGGGTTGATGGTTGTTTAATATATTAAAGAGCATGTCTTTGGTGGTGGTTTTGCCGTATGAGCCGGTGATGCCAATGGTTATAAGTTGCGGTTGATTTAGAAGTTGTTGTCTGGTTTTTTTGATGGTGAGCCATTTGATAATAAACTCATCTGGTTTTCTAATAAGGGTAGAGATAAAAAGTAATAGGAATGGTTGGATGAGAAAAATAAGAAAAAGCCAGGGAGAGATGAAGATAGAGGTGAGCAAGATAAGGTAGGAGAGGAATATAAATATTTTGGTTTTGGCGGTGTAGACTAGGGGGGTTTTGTTTGAGACTTGGTGTGTAAATGGGTGTTTTAACCACCAGTTTAAAAATCTTTTTGGTTGGTAGCCCTCTAGTTGGTAGATGTGTAGATGGGTTTTTAGAAGTTTCATTTTAGGTTTTGATTAATTGCTTGGGCTAGGTCTTGAGGTTTGTTAAGGTGGGGGTTGTGGTCTTGGCCATAGAGAACAATCAGTTTAGAGTTGGGGATGAGATTGGCCATAATTTTTCCCGAATAGGGGATTTCTTTGTCTTCTGATCCCCAAAGAATGGTGGTGGGGGTGGTAATCTTATTTAATTTGTTGGTTAAGTCTTGGATAACAATTTGTTTGAGAATTTGTTTGTGTTGGGAACTGGCATTCAAGTAATCTGTGGAGGTAAGTTGTTTGAGGATTAGTTGGATGATTGATTTGGGGAGGATTTTTTTTATGAATTTGAATTTTTTATAAACACGAGTTTTTAGTTTTTGTTTTTTAGATCTGTTTCTTATACCAGCCGGAGAGAGAAGGATAAGCTGAAATAAAAGTGTGGGGTATTTTGCTGTTAGGTTGATGGCAATTTGACCACCAAAGGAGTGACCCAAAATAGCTGGTTTTTTTAAGTTTAGTTTTTTTATAAATTCAAAAACAAACTGGGTGTATTCTGGAATACTAGGGTTATCTGGAAGATGTTCTGTACCGCCAAATCCTGGCAGGTCCAGTAAGACAATCTGGTAATTTTTAGGTAGAAGATTGGCGATTGTTTGCCAGTTAGAGCCAGACTGACCCCAACCATGGAGAACTAGCAGGGTATTTTTTTGCTTTGAGTTTGTTGTTTGGTATTGGGTAAGGGTGCCGTTTACAATTTTTTGCATGTTAAGGCCATTATACTGTCTTGAATGTGAAAGCTTCTAATATAATAGAATATATTGGCACGAGTTTGTTTGGGGTTGACATTGTGTTTCAGAATTGTTATGATATTGTTATATTTGTGAAATACTATGAAATACAGGGAAATTCTTATTGACCAGTTGAAAGTTTTGCCATATTTTGATAAAAAGATGGTTTATGATTTAAGTGATCAGTATGGGCTTAAAGTTGGGACGGTTGACGCTTATGTTAACCGTTCTTTGGTGTGCAAAGAATTAATTCAGCTAAAAAAGGGTACGTATGTTACCGATGCGTATTTTAAGATTTATAAGAATGATATTTCTTATATTTTTTACTTGGCTAATATTTTACGCCAGCCTTCTTACGTAAGTTCTTGGACGGCTTTGCAGTATTATGATCTGACTACTGAAGTGATTCACCCTGTTATTTCGGTAACAACAAAGATTACCAGAAATTATCAGAATAAGGTGGGGAATTTTGCGTATCACTCTATGAAAAAGAGTCTTTTCTTAGATTTTTCTTTGGTTAAAGGAAGTTTTGATTTTTTTATTGCCACTCCGGCAAAGGCTCTTTTTGATCTGGTTTATTTTAAAACTAATCAGTTTAAAGGATTGAAGATCGAAGATGTAAAGATGTTGGTTGAGGATTTACGGGTTGACATTGATGAAATGGGCAAAAAAGAGCGGGAAAAATTTTATATGATGGTAAAAAAACAACTTAAATAACATGACGAAACAGATTATTACTTTTTTAAAACAGAGGGTTGGTGATATTGCTGGGGCTGAAGCTGAGGTGGTGCGTAATGTGGTTAAGGAAGAGGTTCAGTATTATGTATTAAGTTTTATTTACCATCATCCGAAGTACAGTAAATGGATTATGTATGGCGGTTCGGCGCTGAGGATTTGTCATGGGATTAATCGTATGTCGGTGGATTTGGATTTTGAGATTGATCAGAAGGTTACAGCGCCTTTTTTGGATAAGTTTAAAAAGGAAATTGAAGATTATTTTCTTAAAAATTACCAGTTTGAGACTGCGAGCTTTAAGATTAAAATTGTAAAAGATCGAGGGTTATTGTTGCGGTTTTTTATAGGAGATGAGTTGGAGATTAAGCATGAATCAAAACAGGTGCATGTTAAGATTGATCTAAATAATTTTGTTGTTTCTAAGGTGGTTACGGAGAGGGTTCCTGTTAACCATAACCAGCTTTCTTTTGTAATAAAAACGTATAACATGTCTGCTTTGATGGCTAGTAAGATTGTGGCGGTGCTTTTGCGTGGAAGTCGTGGTGTTGGTAAGGTGGTTTACGAAGAAAAGGGGCGTGATATTTACGATTTACTGTGGTACATGGAGAAAAAAATTGTTCCTGACTTAGATTATTTATTGGCCAAAAAAATTAATATTACTGACTTACGAGCGCTTTTTACCCGACTGACTATACAAATGAATAAGGTGAGTAATAAGAATCTTAGGCAGGATTTATCCCCGCTTTTTTTGGATCAAGGTTATATTAATAATTGGCTGGAACATTGGCATGAAAATTATTTGCGGTTAGTGGAAGCTTATGATATTAGGACGATTGCTAATTTACAGGAAATAGAAATATATCAAGACCCGCGTAGTGGTAGTTACTCTTTTATTTTTGTTTATAATACTAAAGAGAATAAGTTGGTAAAAGTTGTATATACCGTAAGCGACTATTGGTTTGACTCTAAAGAAGGTGGGGTTGCGACCAAGATAAATAATTCTTTGACATTAATGATTCGCACGGCAAACGGGCAGAAAGTTGGTGATCGAATGAGGCAGTATGCAACGCTTTTTAATAAGAAAAATTCTGATTATTTTAAAAAAACTAATAATGTGGTAATGGGGAGCATTATTGAGACAAAAGTTATTCGAATGACAGCGGATAATCTTAATCAAAGGGAACAGATTGTGCTTAATCACCCTGCTTTGCTTTCGTGTGAGCTAGAGGATTTGATGAAATGATGAATGAAGTTAGAGCGGTGTTAGCTAAGGCTGATATCCGTTAACTTACGTTTAATGGTTTGATTGGAAAATTTTTCTGGCACGCTCGATTTGGCTTTTGGTCATGGTTTAAATTATACCTTATGAAGTTGTGGATAAGGTTTTTCCTTCTTGACAAATCCTATTATTAGTATTAGTATGGGGGGTATGATCCCAAGGTTAATAGAAAAAATTATTTTTGACAGACTTTATTCTTCGAAGAAGATTGTTATTATTTTGGGGGCGCGTCAAGTTGGCAAAACTACTTTGTTGAGAAGTCTTGGTAATAGATTGCACGGGGAAAATAAAAAAATACTATATTTAAACTGTGACATTGAGGAAGATTGTTCTAGCATAAACACGACCTCATTAACTGTCCTGAAAAAATTGACAGCTGGATTGGATTATGTATTTATTGATGAGGCTCAACGTCTTTCTAATCCTGGATTAACCTTAAAGATTGTTCATGATAATATTCCTTCAGTCAAGATAGTGGCAACTGGGTCGTCTAGTTTTGAACTAAAAAACAAACTTAGCGATGCGCTTACTGGCAGGTATTTTGATTACACGCTTTATCCACTGTCGTTAATGGAGATGTTGGCTAACGTACCATCTTCGAACAATCAAGTTCTTTTAAAGAAACAGGCAGACACCATGTTAGAGGATATACTTTTATATGGTCTTTATCCAGAAATTTATTTGATTAAAAGAAATGATGAGAGAAAAATTTTGCTTGAAAAAATTGTTGAAAGCTACTTATTTAAGGACATTCTTGCTTTTCAAAAAGTACGTTACCCGCAGGCAATTCGAGATTTGACTTGTGCACTTGCTTATCAAATTGGAGCAGAAGTGAATGAAAATGAACTGGCTAATAGAATCAAAATAGACAGGAAAACGGTTGTTAATTATTTGGATATTTTGGAGCAGGCGTTTGTTATTATTCGGGTGTTTCCTTATTCTAAGAATCCTAGACGAGAAATTGGTAAAAAATATAAAATTTATTTTACTGATGTTGGTATCCGAAATGCTCTGATTGGGGATTTTAATTCTACTAACGTTAGGGCTAATTTTGGTTCACTTTGGGAAAATTTTCTTATTGTTGAGCGACTCAAAATGTATGCAAATAAAGGACAATTGCCCAAAATTAATTTTTGGCGTAGTTATGGTGGGGCTGAGGTTGATTATTTGGAAAGATTTTCTCTACAAGAAAGATTTAAAGCTTTTGAAATTAAACATACGCAGGTAGTTTCAAGCAAGGGGGCAAAGCTTTTTTCAAAAGAGTATGGTGTTCCAATTCGCGTTATCAACAAGGATAATTATCTTGATTTTGTAGCTTGAGCTGTTTTCTTTGGTATGGTAGAAAAATTTTCTGGTTACAGTTTTGAGGAAAAGTTGCCAAAATAGAGGTAATGAAGCAGAAGTTGACATTGGTGCTAAAAGTGGTAGTATTATTACCAGTAACATGAATAAATTAGTTGAGTTGCAAAAAACGGGAAGAAAAGTATTTACAGCCCAGGATTTAGGTGTTTTATGGAATTATAAAAATTCAAGAAAGCTGTATGAATTGATTAAATATTATGTTAATAATAAGCAGATATATAGATTAGCAAAAGGATTATATGGTTTGGATGAATATGATGAAGAAAGTTTAAGGTTAGATGGTAACTTGCTGTTTGAGATAGCTAATAAATTAATAAGGAATTCATATATATCTTTGTTTAGTGCCTTGAAATTTTATGGAGTGATATTTCAGTATTATGGTGAGATATATTCTGTATCAAGTAAGCCAACGGTAAAAATGGTTAAAGGGGTTAAGTTTGTTTATAAAAAAATTAAAGATGATGTTTTGTTTAATGAAATGGGTATAGGAAAGAAGGAGGTTTTTAGAATGGCTTCGATAGAAAGAGCTGTTTGTGATAGTTTGTATTTTTTTCCTAAATTAGGATTAGAGTATGTTGAGGGGGTAAATAAAGAAAAAATAATGAAGATGGCAAAGATTTATTCTAACCAAGAGTTAATCAAGAGGGTTAAAAAATTAATGGAGAAATAGAATGTTAAATATTGATAAACATAAACAAGTTTTAAGTAAGATTTTGATTGATTTGGTAAGACAAAAAAGTCTTGTTTCTAAGTTGGGATTTAAGGGGGGAACAAGTTTATTTTTTTTCTATGGTTTAGATAGATTTTCGACGGATTTAGATTTTGATTTAATTACAGACATTAAAGATCTAGATATCAGTTTGATAGATGGTGCTGTAAACAAAAGTTTGGATATTTTAGATAAAAGAAAAAAAAGATATACATTGTTTTGGTTGGGTAGTTATGAAAAAGGATTGCAAAAGGTTAAGGTTGAGATAAATTTGCGAAAGTTCCCCAACGAGTATGAGGTTAAAGATTTTAGAGGCTACTCTGTTTTGGTAATGAAACCTGAGTTTATGTTTGCGCATAAGTTGTGTGCGGTTTTAGATAGGAAGAATTTACAGAATAGAGATTTATATGATATATGGTTTATGTTTGAAAAAAACTTTTCAATTAATAAAGATATTATTAAGTTAAGATTGGGTAAGGGGTTAAAAGAATATTTAGGAGATTTATTGAAATTGGTGGATAGCTTATCTAAAGATTATGATATTTTAAGTGGATTAGGGGAGGTTTTAAGTAAAAGTAAAAAAGATTGGGTAAAAAGTAAATTGTTGATTGAATTAAGAGCTCAATTGGCAAGTAGAGTGTAGATTGGGTTGGTAAAATTTATCCAACAATTTCGGTATAATATAGACATGATAGATAGTATCCCTGTTCAGGTTAGGAAATATTTTTGGGGTGACGATTTAAATCAACTTAACTGGCAGGATCACAGTCAGTATATTATTCAAACTTTGTTGGATAAAGGTGATACAAAATCAATATCTTGGTTATTTAAAAAAACCAATCCCAATCATATTTTGAACATGCTACCCTTATTAAAATTATCTTCAAAAACACGCAACTTTTGGCAAGTATACCTAACATGAACAATAAGTTTTTTGTTGAAACGTTACCTAAAAACACTGCTCATTTGATTACAATGTTTCAAAATAAAAAGCCAGATTTTCTGAAGTATTTTTATTTGTCTGGCGGAACTGCATTATCCTTACAAATTGGCCACCGAGAATCTGAAGATTTAGATTTTTTTATTTGAATGGAGTTAAATTACAGTTTTTAGAATATCATTATGATTTAATTAAACCTATCATTAAATGGGGGTCGATTAAACTTAGTTCAATTCAAGATATAGCCTGTACAAAATTACAAACCATTGGAGCAAGAGGAAGCAAAAAAGATTTTATTGACCTTTATTACTTGTTAGATAGATATTCGTTGAGCGGATTATTTAAGTTGATGGAAAAAAAATATCAAAAAATAAAATATAGCGAAACCCATATTATGAAATCATTGGTTTACTTTAAAGACGCCGAACAGCAACCCATGCCCAGAATGCACAAAGATATTAATTGGGAAGAAGTTAAAAACAGGATTGTTCTGGCTGTGAAAACTATTAAGTTTTGTTAGTGTTTAGATAAAATGAAAATATATTACGTTACAGGAAATAAAAGGAAGATTTGTTTCTAAAAAAACACAAGTCTGATTATTATAGAAAGGTTATGTTTCACTACAGCGTTTTTCCGTTTATTCCGTGGGTGGAGTGGCGGTTTAAAAAGTTTAGGGGAGGGTTGAAGTGTAAATGAAACACGTTTACTTATCTTTCTTGTATCGGATCCATTTCTAAAGTTGAACCCTGTATTTAATATAGGTACAATAGCCTCATGGTCCGCAGACTAGATCAAATAAATTTAGAGGATAAAATGAAGGAGAAAAGCAGAAAACATGGTTAAAAAAGAGACCTCTCAAAAAAAGGAAGGTTATAGATTTGCTGATAGGGAGCCTTACTGGCAACAATTCTGGGAAAGAGAAAAGGTATACGAGTTTGAACCTAATTCAAATAAGCCTTTATATACAATAGATACTCCCCCTCCAACTATTTCTGGATCGCTTCATTTGGGGCACATATATTCATATACGCAGGCCGAGGTGGTATCTAGATTTAGAAGAATGGCTGGTTACAATGTCCGTTACCCCTTTGGTTTCGACGACAATGGACTTCCAACTGAGAGATTAGTCGAAAAAGAGTTGGGTATAAAAGGGCAGGATCAAGGTTTACGGGAATTTCAACGAAGTTGTTTGGGGGTAGTAAGAAAGTACGCCGACGAATATAAAAATCTTTGGCAATCAATTGGAATGAGTGTGGATTGGAGATTGGAGTACTCTACAATCTCTGATGAAGTTCAAAGAACTTCTCAAACAACTTTTAAGAGGCTATACGAAGAAGGTTTGATATATAGACAAGAAGCTCCTGCCCTTTATTGCCACGAATGCTTGACCTCAATCGCTCAAGCTGAAGTTGAAGATCAAGAAAGACCGTCTGTGTTTTATGATATTGCCTTCTTGACCGAGTTGGGAGAGGACTTAATTATTTCAACTACTAGACCTGAATTGATTCCAGCATGTGTTGCTGTCTTTGTTAATTCTACGGATAATAGATACCAAAAACTTGTTGGGCAAAGGGTAAAAACCTCACTTGGAGATGAAGTGGAAGTATTGGTTGATGAGCTAGTTTCCACGGAAAAAGGTACGGGGGCTGTTATGTGCTGTACGTATGGTGACGAAACAGATTTGCACTGGGTAAGAAAATACAATCTAACAAGTAGGGTTATGATTAACGAAGATGGTTTAGTTGGAAAACTTGAAAATGCACCTTATCTGGAAGGTCTCTCAATAGCTGAAGCGAGAGACATGATTGTTGGCAGACTTAAACAAGAAGGTTACATCAGAGGTGAAAAGCAAATAACTCACGCGGTGGGGACACACGAAAGATGTGGAATTTCAGTAGAAATTATTCCTCGAATACAATGGTTTGTAAAAACCCTAGATGCGAAAAAGGATTTAGTTGAAGCTGGTAATAAAATTAACTGGTACCCAAGGCACATGATAAAAAGATATCGTGATTGGGTGGAAAATTTGAAGTGGGACTGGTGCATATCAAGAGAGAGGTTTTTTGGAATACCCATTCCTGCATATTCCTGTGATGACTGTCACCAAATTCTTATACCCGAGGAGGATAGTTTACCGGTGGATCCAAGAGAAGATATGGTTTTTGAACAATGTCCGCATTGTGGAAGTCATTCAATAACGCCAGAGACTACTGTCTTTGACACCTGGTTTACGTCATCGCTGACGCCTGAGATTAACAACCAACACGAATTAAATGGTCAATTAAGAGGAAAGATGTTACCTATGTCTATGCGACCCCAGGCACACGATATCATTCGAACTTGGGCTGTATATACAATTTTAATGAGCCTTTATAATTACGGTGAAGTTCCTTGGAAAGACTTAATGATTTCAGGTCATGTACTTGTTAAAAAGGGAGAGAAGATAAGCAAAAAGACAGGAGGAGGACAATATAAGCCTCGAGATTTAATCAGTCAGCACTCTGCAGATGCGATTCGATACGCAATGTGCCAAGCCTCCATAGGAAAGGACTCATACTACGAAGACGAGCAAGCACGAAATGGCAGAAAGTTAGTCACCAAACTACTAAATGCTGGGAAATTCTCTCTGGCTAATCTTCAAGATTTTGATCCTACTAATGTGCAAGTGTCAGAAGATCAACTCGTTGCTACTGATAGATGGATTATTCAAAGGATGAGAGAAGCCTCGTCCCGAATGGTAGAGGAGTTCGAAAGATATGATTTCTCAAAAGCGTTAAGTGAATTTGAAAGATTTTTCTGGGATGACTTCACAGATAACTATTTGGAGTTGATAAAAGGGAGACTTTACGACTTCGAAGACTCTAAGGCAAGAGCATCTGCCCAGTACGCACTTTATCAGACGTATTTCGGTATTTTGAGGATGGTCTCTCCATTTATTCCTCATATAACAGAAGAGATGTATCATAGTGATTATATTCAGACAGGAGAAAAAATATTTCAAGGAAACTTAGAAAGTGGTAGTGACCGTGGTTATTTTTATCAGTTCGAAAAAATAAACAGTATTCATAATACCTCTTGGGTAGATGTGGCTAGTGGAGAACAGAACGAAAAGATTATGACTGGTGCGCAACTAATGCTAAATGTTGTATCAGAGGTTAGAAAATTTAAATCAGAAAGAAAGATGAAACTTAGTTCTTTCCTAGAAACAGTAGTTATAAGATGTGATACACCAGAGAAAAAGGAGGCCGTAGAAGCTTTTGTTGTTGACATAACTTCTGTAAGCAGGGCTCAGCAAGTTGTGATAACTTCTTCCGATGATGAAAAAAATTACCAAGAAGATGTAGAAATTAAAATATGATGCCACTGACAATGAAAATCCCTCTCTACAGACCCCAACTGGATATTGAAGATGAAGCGGTAGCACTAAAAGTAATTCGCTCTGGTAAATTAAGCAGGGGCGATCAGGTGGAAAAATTTGAAGAGGAGTTTGCTAAGTACATGGGCAAATCTCACGCAATTATGGTTAATAGCGGGACTAGTGGTCTTCATCTAGGTATTAAAAGCTTGGGTTGGAAACAAGGTGATGAAGTAATTACTACCCCATATAGTTTTGTTGCCACCTCGAATGTTCTTTTGCATGAAGGTATTAAGCCGATTTTTGTGGATATAGATCAAAAGACTCTAAATATAAATGTCCAGAAAATACCTCAAAAGATAAATAGTAAAACAAAGGGAATATTACCTGTTCATATCTGGGGACTTCTAGCAGATATGGGTCAAATCAAGAAGCTTAAGGAAGAACACGGACTTCAAGTTTTAGAAGACTCCTGTCAAGCTATTGGTAGACCGTCTAAATCATTTCCAGTTGCCCAGGTAGGAGACGTCACAGTTTTTAGTTTTTTTGAAAGTAAACAAATGACTAGTGCTGGTGAAGGAGGAGTAATAGTGACAGATAACAGAATGGTTGGCAATCTATGCAGGTCACTAAGAGATCAGGGGCGATCTTCTGAGAAGAATTGGCTAGACCACGTGAGATTAGGTTACAACTACCGCATGACAGAAATTCAAGCTGCGGTTGGAAGAGTACAACTCAAAAAGTTGCAAAAAATGCTTATTCAAAGAACAAAACTAGCAGATCTTTATACAAAATTACTAAAAAAGTTTGATTCAATGGAAACACCCTTTGAATCTGATAGATACCGCAGAAGTTGGTTTTTGTACTTTGTTGTTTTTAAAAATCAAGCGTTGCGAGATAAAGTTCAAAGGAGGCTTCTTAACAAAGGAATAGAGTGCAAAACATACTTTCCGCCAATAACTTCTTATCGTGAATTTAAAAAAAGAGGTTATTCGATCAACGCCTGTCCCGTGGCACAAAACATATACAAGAGATCTTTAGCTTTGCCATTGTTTCCATCTCTTAAACCTGAGGAGGTTGAATACATTGTTAAAGAAATTGATTTATCAGTGAAATGAAAGATGCCAAAACTCAATCACAAATTACCTATGATAAGTTAGCTCCAAATTATCGAAAGGTATCTGAAGAAAAGCAGGATTATCTAAAAACTATCGATAATCTAATAGTCACAATTTTGGGGAAAGCTGATTCTATAGTAGACCTAGGGAGCGGAGACGGAGTGCACATATCAAAATTGGCCAACAGTTTACAGGTCAAGAAAGTATTGCTTGTAGATAATAGCGATGAGATGCTGATACTATCTAGAAAAATTCCAAAGATCAAAGCAGTAAAAAGCTCGATTGTTGATATAAACTCCAGTGATCGTTTCGATGTTGTAACATGTCTATGGAATGTTTTGGGTCACGTTGAACCCTACGACAATATCCGAAAAACTTTGGTTAACATAGATCAAAATTTACTAAAAAACGGAGGGTGGTTTTTCTTGGATGTCAACAATATATACAATGCAAAATCATACGGAACATTTCAAGTGATTCAAAACATAGTAAAAGATATTCTGAAGTCAGCTTATTCAGCTTATTATAAAGAAGAATACATTAAATTTAAAAAATTAGTATCTGGTGAAGATGTGGAGATGAAAGTTCATTTTTTCGGCCCCATGGAAGTAGAAGGCTATTTAAAAGGAACTAGACTTCGTGTGTTTCGTAAGTACTACATAAATTACAACTCTGGTGATATAGAAAAATGTTTTTGGAGAGGGCAAATTTTTTATGTGATTAAAAAATATGATTAAAACCTTACAACAAAAAATAAATACTCAGTTAAATGATTATGCTCAAGTAGAAAAGTCATTCAGGGAAAAAACAGGTATTGAGTTGGTTACAAATAAACAACAGTCAGAAAATACAGCAAAATGTAATGAGTTTGTTTCAATTGTAATTTCCTGCTACATGGGGCATAAAACACTATCTTTAATGTTTAAAAATTTAGAAACTCAAACTTACAAAAATTTTGAGGTTATTGTAGTTGACGATGGATCACCAGAAAGTATGCTTGGAATGGTGAAAAACCTCAATTTAAACTTTAAAACTAAGTTTATTAGACAAATACGTAACAGAGGCAGGTCATTTACAAGAAATACTGGGATGCTTGCATCTGATGGGGATTCTATTATCTTTACAGATCAAGATATAATTTTTGATCAAGATTTTGTTTTGAAATTTGCTATTAGACAATTCCACACGAAAGATTGTATTTTTATTGGTTTTAAAGAAGATATAGATTTCGAAGAATTGAAAAGTACGAAAAAGCCTAGTCTTCGCTCTGACTGGAGGTATTCTGTAAAAGGAGAAGAATTCTTTATCCCACTGTATCACCCATCAGATAATTTTATAAAAACAACTCCAAGGGAGTATCGAATACTACGGGAAACCAATAATTTAAAGGGGCTTGAATATGGTCAGAAAATTGGTTTTTGGGATTTGCCTTCATTAATCATTTCGCATGGGTTGAGTGTAAAGAAACAAGCAGCCATATTATCTGGTGGATTTCCTGAGAAAGGGTTTGACGGGTGGGGAGCCCAAGATATTGCCTTTGGGGCACGGCTAATCGGAGAGGGTAACTTTGTTATTCCGGTTATGAATAATGTTTACTATCATATTGTGCATGAGAGATACTCTGGGTCGCGTGAAGAAGAATTGAAAGAGCTTAAACATAATTTAAAGGCATACTTTGCTTTACTGAATAGTATTGACTATAATTGCTCCCCAGAAAAGAGAAATATAAAAAAGATCAAAGATTATCATAATCTCGAATTTTACGAAGTAAAATGACCAGAAAACAAAAACAGCAACTAATAGAAAAATATGAGAAGGCAGCCAGAAAAGTAGTTTCTTTGTATTCGGATTTGCCGGAAGTTGTGTCTGTGGTAATTGGTGGATCCTTGGCTCGTGGTTTTACAGACATAGTGTCCGACATAGAAATGTATGTTTATTACGAAAAAAGCATTCCCTCGGAAGAAAATATCAGAAAAATATTAAAAAAGCTAAACGCCAAACTTATAAGGTCCAAAAAGATTCATTGGTATCACTCGGCATGGGGATATCATACTTTCTTTGCTTTCAATGGAATTAAGTTTGAGCTTGGTTACAGAGATATACACGAATTTTTCGCTAGAATGCAAGACTTTAAATCGGGTCTGATTTTACCCAAACATGGCATTCATGATACCCCGTTTGGACATTATGAAAGTGGTGTTGCAAGTTGTATCTCTGAAAGCAAGATTCTGATCGACAAAAAGGGTCAGTTGCAGGAACTTAAGGACTACCTAAGTGACTATAGCTCTAGTCACTTAAGAGATGAAACGTTTCAGTATTATATTAAAGATGCGAAGACCATTACAACAATGAAAACAAAATATGCCACAATGAGAAACGATCACTATAATTTTAATGCTTGTGTAGCAAGGTCAATCAGGTCATTGGTAATTTGCATTTTTGCGCTTAACAACAGATATTATCCAGGAGATAAATTTAATGGTCGTTATATAGATACTTTTGAAATTAAGCCCAAAAATTTTAAAAAAAGAATGGCTGATTTATTTAATACCTCCGACTACAAAAAGGAGGATAAACAGAATAAATACAATGAATTACTTAAGCTAATTAAGGAAACAGAGAAGCTGTATGAAAGAACGTGATCTGGATCCTATCGAAGTAGATAGACTTCTTCAATCCAACTGGGGTATTAAGGCCGAACAAACAAACTTTGTAACAATGGGAGACTCAACACTCAACTGGATCATTAAGGTGGCCGATAAAAACGATTGTGTTTTAAGGAATGCTGGAAGCTTCAGGCATTATGTGCGTTTTCAATGTGATGTTTTAAGTTATCTTGCAGAATCAGAATTCCCATACCAAGCACCAAAACCATTAAGAACGAGACACGGAGAATTTGTAGTGGATATAAAATCAGGAAGTTATTTTGTTTATCCTTTCATTTCAGGAAACACTCCATCTGAAATAGATCGGATAAAATCTGTAGATGTAGGAAAAATGCTTGCTAGCTACCATCAGCATATTGAAGGTTTTGAATGGGAGGGTCGTCTTCAACTTCGGTCAAAGAACCTACTTGAATCAGACGTCTTTATTGATTTTATTCAGCGATGCAAAGATATGGTAGGGGGGAAAGAAACCAAGTCAAAGGTGGATTTAGTCTATCTTGGTAGATTTGAGGGGCTAAAAAGTTTTTACGAGAAGGTTATGGCTTCAGTGGACGTAGATTATTATGGCTTGCTACCGAAAATACCGTGTCATGGAGATTTTGAAAGACGAAACATTATTATTCAAAGTGACAAGGTCGTGGGTTTTGTAGATCTTGGCGGAATTACGATAGATCCTAGAATTTGCGATTTACAAAGTTGCATCCAGTTAAACTGTGTTGAAAATGGAAGATTAAATATGGATACTGTCAATGGTGTTATTGAAGGCTATACAAGTATAGCTAGACCAAGAGAAAGAGAAATGGAGCTTATCTTACCTCTTATGTACGCTGAGATGTTAAGAACATTGTCTTGGGTATTAAACGAAAGAGCTAAGCCAGATACTCGAGTCGAGCTGGTCGAAGCTACCAACAGGTTAGACACCTTATCATGGATTATGGAAAATCATAGCGATATCCAAAAATCCTTAGGAGTTCTCACGAACTAGTGAGTCTCAATAAAAACATAAACCACTGATTACCCAAGAACAATTAGTCAGGAGGTAGGTCACGCTGAGCGTGGTCTTTTTTCCTGTCTTCCGCACTTTTCTCAAAGACAAGCCTTTGTCCTTAAAAGTGTGCCTGAATAACTAGGCTTTTTCGCAAACTGGGTGTCCCGTTGGTAGAATTTAAGAATGTTTGTAAGGAGAAAGAGGAACAAGAGTGGT
>JAHJQJ010000022.1 GCA_018819325.1 Patescibacteria group bacterium | reverse complement strand
TTCTATCAATTTCTTGGGGGCAATCTTGGTTTGGCTATCATTGCCCTTACTCTTTTTATAAGGTCAATCTTAATTCCCGTTACAATACCTTCACTAAGATCCGCCAAAAAAATGCAGGAACTAAAACCCTTGCTAGACAAACTAAAGAAAAAACACAAAGGAGACAAGAAAAAAATTCAACAAGCTCAAATGGAGCTTTACAAAAAGAACAACATTAACCCCGCCGCTGGTTGCTTACCCCAAATAGCTCAAATAATTGTCTTAATCTCACTCTATAGAGTCTTAATGGATTTTATCGGTCAAGACGTAGTCAACGGACTCACTTTAAATCTAAAATTCCTCTGGCTAGATCTATCCCAACCAGATCCTCTTTATATTCTCCCAGTCCTAGCTGGACTTTTTCAACTAGTTTTTTCCATAGCTATGCAATCAGGCCTCAAGTCAGAAGTTAAGGCACCAAAACAAAAGAAAGAACGTAAGAAGGAGGAAGATAATATAGAAATGGCTCAAACAATGCAAAAACAAATGCTCTACACCATGCCTTTAATGACCACAATTATTGCCCTTAAATTCCCTTCTGGTCTAGCCTTATACTGGACTATCTCCACAATTTTTTCTCTAGTTCAACAATTAATTGTATCCGGCCCAGGTGGCCTAATACCATTACTAAAGAAAATAAGACCCGATTAACGTCATTCTGGCTTGTCCAGAATCTATTAACTAACAATATATGACCAACAAAAAAATCCAAGAAATCATCGAAAATATCCTAGGGTTCCTTTCTCTAACAGACGACCAAATCAAAATAAATTTTATCGATGAGGATCAAATTCAAGTAAACATATCTTTACCGGAAGACATCACTGGTATATTTATTGGCAGAGGAGGCGAAAACATAAACGCCCTAAGATTAATTTTATCCCTGATCATTAGTCAAAGAACTAATACCTGGCCAAAACTTCGCCTTAATGTAAACGACTATCAAGAAAAACGAGAAGAATACTTAACAGATCTAGCCAAAGATGCCGCCGAAAAAGCCCAAGAACTTCAACGAGAAATAATTCTACCCAACTTAAGCTCTTATGAAAGAAGAATAGTCCACCTACATGTAGAAAGTTTAGGTACCGTCACCACCGAATCCCGTGGTCAAGAACCCCGCCGCCAGCTTGTTGTCATTCCTAAAACAAAATAAACTCAATCTCGTCATCCTGAACCTCCATCCTCGTCATCCTGAACCTCCATCCTCGTCATCCTGAACCTCCATCCTCGTCATCCTGAACCTCCATCCTCGTCATCCTGAACTTGTTTCAGGATCTACAAAACACCTCCAGATGCTGAAATAAATTCAGCATGACAGTATAAAATAAATTTAGTATGGTAAAGCAGGGATATGTATATATTATTGGAAATAATAGGCCAACTCTATATATAGGCGTCACCTCTAATCTTCAAAAGCGCATTTGGGAACACAAGCAAAGCACAATCAAGGGTTTTAGTTCAAAATATAAACTTACTAAACTACTATATTTTGAGATTCATTCAGATATCAAACAAGCAATAAAGAGAGAAAAACAACTCAAAAGATGGCATAGGGAATGGAAATTAAATTTAATCAAATCACAAAATCCAGAGTTAAATGATCTTTGGTCTCAGTAAATTTAAACAAGAAATCTATCTTCTTGGTAAAATTGACATATGAATACAAAAAATCTGAAGATAAATGACCCCATCTGCTCTTCAATACCAATCAGAGAAAACAATGAGCCCTTAGTTGAAGTCTTGGATCTAAAACGATTGTTTCTATCTTCTCAAACAAAAATCATTTCAGAAAACATAGATGGAGACAGTAGTACTCCATTGGTTCGACTAACAGTGAAAAAGCTATTGAAGAAGGCGTTAGGAGAACTTCCTCCAGAATACGGAATAGTTTTCATAGAAGGATATCGCCAATATGAATATCAAAAAAAACTTTTTCAAGATTATGTTAAAAAAATAATTAAAGAAAAACGTCTATTACAAGAAAGAGCAGAAATTGTCGCCTCACAGTCTGTTAGTAATCCAGATATAGTCTCACCTAATCCAAAATGATACTGAACCAGAATCGATACCTAATCGAAAAATGATTCTTAAGTTAAGCTAAGAACTCTCCACAAACAAGACGCGAACCGTTACAGTAGTCATATATGAACATAACCATGAAC
>JAHJQJ010000021.1 GCA_018819325.1 Patescibacteria group bacterium | reverse complement strand
GCCATTATGTTTTGGAGCATAATGGGTCTATCACTAAGCACCAAATCATGATCAAAAAGCATCTTGCATTTTTCTTAATACTAGTCATGGCCCTTATGGTCAGGCTTTATAAAATAGATAGCCCCGTAGCCGATTGGCATTCCTGGCGTCAGGCAGATACCGCTTCAGTTACTAGAGTTTTCAGTCAAGAAGGCGTTAATCTATTTATCCCTCGTTACCAAGATATTTCCAACATCCCTTCCGGCCTAGAAAATCCCAATGGCTACAGAATGGTAGAGTTTCCTTTATATAACTTAATGCATCTGGGGGTTTTTCGTCTGGGGAACCTAAATCTAGAAACCGCCGGCAGATTAACCTCCGTTATCTTATCTCTTATTTCCTTAACCTTTATTTATTTAATTGCCAATAAGATATCAGGCAAAAAAACCGCCCTTTATTCATCTATATTTTTTGCCCTTTTACCATTTAATATATTTTACTCCAGAGTAATTCTGCCAGAACCGTTAATGATTACACTTTTTCTAGCCTCATTTTTTCTAGCCATCCAATCAAAATTATTATTTTCTGCCATATTTTTTAGCCTTGCCCTTTTAGTTAAACCCTATGCCGTGTTTTTTATTCTTCCGTACCTGCTTTTAATAAATAAAAATAATTTTAAGAAATTTATCATCTACGGAATACTTGCCTTAACCCCCTTTATTCTTTGGCGGTCTTGGATCAGCCACTTCCCAGCAGGGATCCCTGCTTCCGACTGGCTTTTTAACCAAAACGGTATTAGGTTTAGACCCGCTTGGTTTAGGTGGTTATTTGCCGAACGCTTGGGTAAATTAATCTTGGGCTATTGGGGCAGTATTTTCTTAGTCCTTGGGCTTCTTAAAAAACCCATTAAAACCTTAAACTGGAGCTATGCACTATTTGCAGTCGGCATCCTTGCCTACTTTAGCGTTTTAGCTAGTGGCAACATTACCCACGACTACTACCAAAGCATAACCATGCCATTTATTAGTTTGTTGCTAGGCAGGGGAGTAGCCACCCTTACCTCCCTACCCAAAACTTTATTTTCAAGACCCCTTCTCTGGGCCACAGCCATTGTAATTTTTATCTTAAGCTCGGCTTTCTCTTGGTACGAAATTAAAGGTCTCTACCAGATAAACAACCCCAGCATTATCGTGGCCGGTCAAGCTGTAGATAAATTACTCCCCAAAGACGCCAGAGTCATCGCTCCCTACATGGGCGACACGGCCTTTCTATACCAAACCAACCGTTATGGTTGGCCGCTTTTAACCCACGACATAGACCAAATGGTTTCTTTGGGTGCCACCCATTACGTCTCGGTTAATTTTGATACAGACACCAACAAATTAATGCAAAATCCCAATTTTGAAGTCCTAGAGAAAACCGATCAATTTGTAATTTTGAAACTTTAATATGAAGATTTTAATGCTCACCCCATATCTGCCTTATCCCGATTCCTCTGGTGGTCAAATTAGAACTCTAAATCTGCTCAAGCACCTATATAAAAATCATCAAATAACTTTAGTTTCTTTAATAAAAAATAAAAGTGAGAATAAATACAAAAAGCATCTTTTAAAATACTGCCACAAAATACTTACCTTCCAAAGAAGTCCCAACCCCTTTACTCTTAAAAACATAATTCGTACCGGCTTTACCAGTCAGCCATTTTTAATTGTTAGAAACTCCGCTCCTGGTGTAAAAGCAGCCGTAAAAAAAGAACTTGATACAGGAAATTATGACATCATCCACGCCGAAACTTTTTACGTCATGCCTAGTATTCCAGAAACAACCACCCCCATTGTCTTGGTAGACCAAACAATCGAGTACTTGGTATACCAGCATTATATAAACAACACGGCCTCCATCTTTATTAGACCGTTATTTAACATCGATCTTGCTAAGCTTAAATACTGGGAAAAATATTACTGGCAAAAAGCTGATCAAGTGGTAGCCGTATCTCATCAAGACAGTCAAGAAATGAAAAAACTTTTACCAGACCTCGACGTTAAAATAGTACCCAACGGAGTCAATCTAAATCTATTCAAGAAAAAAACATCTTGGACTGGTAAAAACCCTGTTATTCTTTTTGTTTCTAATTTTAAGTGGTTGCAAAACAAAGAAGCCGCCCATCTTCTGATTGGACAAGTCTTTCCCCTGGTAAAAAAGGAAATTCCTAATGTCAAATTACATATTGTTGGCCAACATATCCCCAAAAACATAATTGATTTGTCAAGCCACTCAATTAACATTGAAAATCTGCCAGAAGACGACACTAATAGCTTGGTAAAAGCCTGGAATCAAGACACTGTTTTCGCCTCTACCATTAGGGGTCCTGGTGGAACACGTTTAAAAAACCTAGCCGCCATGGCTAGTCAGCAACCAATTGTCTCCACCAAAGTTGGTATCCAGGGTTTGGGCGCCAAGCACGGCGTCCATGTTTTAATAGGTAACACCCCGCTCACCCTTAGCAAACACATTGTTAAGCTGATAAAATCTCCCCAGTTAGCAGAAAAACTAGCCAAAAACGCACGAGCCCATGTAGAAAAAAACTACAATTACAAAAATATTGCCACTAAATTAAGCTCTATTTATCATCAATTAAACAAAAAATAATGCTCCCCAAAAAAGATCTGGCCATTATCATTGTTACTTACAATACCCGTAAGCTTCTTGACGACTGTTTAGTCTCCGTTTACAAAGCTATCCACCCCAAGCAAGGTATAGAGGTTATTGTGGTTGACAATAAATCTACAGACGGCAGTGTTCACATGGTCAACAAAAAATATCCTCAAGTTCAATTAATTCAAAATAATAAAAATCTAGGTTTTGCCAAAGCCAATAATATAGGGGCCAAGCTGGCAAACTCTAATTACTTACTTTTTTTAAACTCCGACACCGTTTTAAAAAAGTTCAGCCTGGTTAAACCCCTAAAGTATCTTAAAAAACACCCCAAAGTTGGTGCTCTAACCATTAAACTGCTTCTAGCAGATGGCACCACAGACTATGACAATCGTCGTGGCTTCCCCACACCCTGGAATACTTTTTGCCGTCTTTTTGGCCTATCAAAAATATTCCCCAAATCTTTAGTCTTCAATTTATACCACCTAGGTTTTAGGCAAATCAAACGCCCTACAGCAGTTCCTGTAATAGCCGGTTCATATTTTTTAATATCTTTAAAACTGTTTAATCAAATAGGCGGTTGGGACGAAGACTATTTTTTCTACGGAGAAGACATAGACATCTGCTACAGACTACAACAGGCTGGTTACAAAATAATCTATTACCCCAAAGTTAGCACTCTTCATTTAAAAGGGGCTTCTTCTGGCATTAGACAAGAAACTAAAAAAATTACCCAAGCCAGCAAAAAAATAAAAATAAAAATAGCCAGAGCGTCAATCAGGGCGTGGGAAATATTTATTAAAAAACACTACTCTAAAAAATACCCAGCACCCTTTATTTGGTTTATGATGTTGGGAATTAAAATAAAAGGATCTCTTAGATTACTCAAATGGCAACTAAGTTAATATGCAAATAGGTATCGACGCCAGATTATATGGCAATAAACATACTGGTATAGGCCGATACACCAGAAATCTAATTCTGGCCCTAGCTCAAGCGGATCGCAAAAATACCTACGTCATTTTTGGCAACCAAGATATTAAATCAGAGATCGAATCTCTAAAAAAATTTAAGTTTGTTAAGTTAAACACCCCAATTTATTCATTCGCCGAACAAATAATAAACCCATTTATATTTGCTCGTGCCAAGCTTGATCTTTTGCACGTTCCCCATTTTAACGCCCCCATTTTTTACCCTGGCAAACTTGTTATTACAATTCACGATCTCATAAAACACATCTCCACAGGCAAGGAATCCACCACTAGATCACCCCAAGTTTACTGGATTAAGCAACTGGCTTATCGTTTCGCTGTTGCTATAAATATCCGTAAAGCCAAAATTATAATTACCCCAAGTAAATTTTGGAAGGATAATTTAGTTAACAACTACAACTTAAACCCCCAGAAGGTTCACGTAACCTACGAAGCCGTGGATAAGGCTCTTAAGGTGGATGTAAAAATCAAACCTAGTCATATATTCAAAAAATACAATCTTCGTAAACCATTCGTTATTTACACAGGCAATCTGTATCCCCACAAGAACATCAACTTTTTAGTTTCAGCCATTAAAAACTTTAACAAAATCCATAAGCACCAATTAACTCTGGCTATTGTTTGTGCACGCAGTGTTTTCGAAAATAAAATAAATAAAAACAACCATGTTCACTATTTAGGGTTTGTTCCGGATAACGATCTGGCCGTTCTTTACTCTCAAGCCTTAGCCTTAGTTCATCCCTCTCTTATTGAAGGTTTTGGTCTCACCGGTCTAGAAGCCATGGCGGCCGGCTTACCAGTTCTCTCTTCAGACGCCACCTGCTTACCAGAGGTCTATAGCAACGCCGCTCTTTATTTTGATCCATATAATCAAAAAAGTCTCATATTGAGGCTAGAGCAAATAATGGGGGACAGAGAAGTATTAAAAAACCTAAAAGCAAAAGGTTTTTTAAGGGTAAAAAGATTCTCCTGGACCAAAACAGCCAGAGAAACCATTAAAGCCTACAAATCACTGTAAAGTATCGCATACTTTACACGCCCCAACTTTGCTATACTTAACTCAATATGAAAACACAAAAGAAAACCGTTCTTGACTATCGAGTAATCTTAAGACCCGATACACGAACCGGTAGCAAAAAACCATGTTACGTTGCTTTTTGTCCGACCCTAGGTGTGGTTGATGATGGAGGTAGTCCTCAAGAAGCCTTAAAAAATATCCAAGGCACAATTAGTTTTCATTTAGAGTCTCTACAAAAAGAACATAAAGAAATTCCTGTCGATCACCCCAACGAAGAAATGATCACCAATACTCAAGTACCTTTCTTTTTCAATCCATCCACCCAGTTTGCCGTCTAGATATGGCTAAACTCCCTGCCGTCAGACCCAAAAACGTGATAAAAAAACTCACCAAGCTAGGATTCAAGGTTGCCAGACAAACTGGCAGTCATGCTCGACTAATTCATCCCGACGGCAGAGCTACCTACAGTCGCTATGCATAACCGCGACTTACCAAAAGGTACCTTGCGAGCCATCTTAAGGCAGAGTGAAGTAACCATAAAAGAATTTCTTAAAACCTAAAAGCAAAAAGGTTACCTAAGAATAAAAAGATTCTCCTGGACAAGCCAGAATGACGGGAAAAAAGTATACTACCTACATGGACACCAGTAATTTAAAGATTGCTCTGGTTTACGACCAAGTCAACAAGTTTGGTGGAGCCGAGCGGCTTTTGTCAGCCTTACAGAAAATATATCCTCAAGCTCCAATCTACACACTGGTTCATAGTCCAAAATCGGCTAGTTGGGCCTCTAGTTTCAAGGTCATTCCTAGTCCTATTAATATATTTAAGCCCTTAAGAACCCGTCATCAGTGGCTTTCACCAATAGCCCCCATGATGTTTGAGACATTTAACCTAAACAAATTTGACGTAGTAATAAGTATAACCAGAGATAACGCTAAAGCAGTCATCACTAAGCCAGAA
Source organism: Patescibacteria group bacterium (assembly GCA_018819325.1). Lineage (GTDB taxonomy): Bacteria > Patescibacteriota > Microgenomatia > UBA1400 > MFAQ01 > JAHITH01. The sequence continues at coordinate 29,010 of JAHJQJ010000021.1, read as the reverse complement.
ACCTTGCACATTTGCTACTGTTTAACCCCAACCAGGTATCTCTGGGGGGATATCATGGAATACAACCAAGACATAAAAATGAAACTTATCCCCAATTCAATCAAAAAATATTTTAGAAATACAGACTTACTCATTTCTAAACGACCAGACCGGTATATAGCCATTTCTAAAGAGGTTAAAGACAGAATAAAAACTTATTACAATCAAGATTCGGATGTAGTCTACCCTCCAACTGAAGACAAGTTTTACTCAAAATCTAAACCAAATTCACCAAATAAACGAAAATACTATCTAGTGGTCAGCCGTCTCGAGCCATACAAAAAAACCAACCTAGTAATTAACACCTTCAATTACCTACAAGGTGAGACCTTGAAGGTGGTAGGTACAGGCTCTCAACTTAAAAATCTAAAAAAGCTCGCCCAAGGCAATACAAGTTTCTTGGGTCAAGTGTCCGATCAAGAACTTATTAAACTCTACGCCAACGCCAAGGCCGTTATTTTTCCCCAAATCGAAGACTTTGGTCTGGTGCCACTAGAAGCCCAAGCCTCTGGTACTCCGGTTATAGCTTTTAATAAGGGTGGAGCTAAAGAAACGGTAATAAATAACCACACAGGTATATTATTTAACCACCAGACCGTTTCTAGTCTGACCAAAGCGATTAAAAAATTTGAATCTGGCAAGCACCAAATCACCCCTGCAAAATGTCAGCAAAATGCTTTAAAATTTACCCAAGATAGATTTATCATTAACTTTCGTGATAAAGTAAATAAACTATGGCAAAAACACAAACTCCAACTCCAACAAAAGCAATAATATTTTGTGGAGGCGTGGGGACAAGAATGTGGCCAATGAGTCGTAAAAAATCCCCCAAACAATTTCAAGAGCTGATTGGCAATAAGTCCATGTTCCAAACCACGGTAAGCCGCGTACTTAAAGGTTTTGAACCAGAAGATATCTACGTTTCTACCGGAGAGGAATATATCGACTTTGTTAAAAAACAGGCCCCCATGATACCCAAGAAAAATATTATTGCCGAGCCAGTAAGAAAGGATACCTTGGGCGCCGTAGGATTAGCTAACTTATTTGTTTATCACAAGTTCCCCAATGCCATCGTGGCCGCCATTTGGGGTGCAGATCATATAGTAAGAGACGTCAAAGGTTTTAACCATGCCGTGAAAAAAGCCGCCGAGTACTCAAACAAAACCAAAAAACTAGTAAAAATAGACGTTCGACCAACCTTCCCCAGTGAACATAACGGTTGGGTCAAGATAGGTAGTCGCATCTCGAAAATTGACGGCCTAGACATTCACGAATTTGTTAAGTTTATTGAGAAACCAAACGAAGAAAAAGCCAAGAAACTGTTTGAATCTCGCCAGTACTTAATTAACACCGGTTATCTCGTCTGGCCCGCTGAGTTAATGCATTCTTTGTTCAAGACACATCAGCCCAAAGCATACAAACTTTTAGAAGAAATTCGTCCAGCCTTAGGTAAATTTAGGCAAAACAAAGTCATTAGAAAAATCTACCCTAAATTTGAGAAAACATCCATAGACTACGGAATTTTTGAAAAACTAAGCAAAAAAGACACAGTAGTGATTCCGGTAGATATCGGTTGGAGTGACGTGGGAACCTGGGAACTGCTTTTCGAAAGTTTAGCCGAAGATAAAAAGACAGATAATCTAATCAAGGGGCAGGTAGAGACCTCTGGTGTTAAAAGGTCAATAATTTACTCAAACGTCAAAGACAAAATCGTTTCGGTCATTGGTTTGAATGACGTTGTAGTAGTCGACACACAGGACGGTCTTGTGGTCTGTAATATGCACGAATCAGACAAAATCAAGCAATTTATCAATCTGCTCAAGGAAAAAAAGCTGACTCAATATATATGATTTTTTACGAACCAATTAAGCGGCTAATAGACATCACCGCCTCACTGGTTCTAGCAGTTCTTTTTTTACCCATCTGGATAATTATTCCCTTGCTAATGAAACTTGAAGAACCAAGTGCTCCAATAATATACGCACCCAAAAGAATTGGTAAATACGGTAGGACGTTTGGTCTCTTGAAATTTAGATCAATGAGGATGTTTAAAGATAAAAATGGTAAACCTGGTCATGCCTTTAACTTTTGGAGAGACAATCCAAAACTTTTCGAGAAATACAAAAAAGCGGGTTGGAAGTTACCCTTAGACAAGGATCCGCGCATTACTAAAATTGGCAGATTTATTCGACAAACTTCAATCGATGAAATGCCACAGGTGTTTAACATTCTAAAAGGCGACATGAGTCTTGTGGGTCCACGGGCTTACATCCAAACAGAAGCTGAACCAGAAATGACCGACGCCGTTAAGCGTTACGGTAAAGGTATAAAAAAATACATAGATTTATCTCAAAGCGTTAAACCGGGCCTTACTGGTCTCTGGCAGGTTTCTGGTCGAAATGATGTTGATTGGGATGAACGGGTAAAAATGGACGCCGCCTACGCCAAAAGACAGTCAATTCTAGAAGATATTGCAATAATAATCAAAACCCCATTTGCCATGATCAGTAAATGGTAAACTAAAATAAACATGGACCTACCTAAAAAATCAAACCTCGATCAAAAACCATTGAATAATCCTGGTCATTCTGAGCAAGGCGAAGAATCTAGGTTGCCGAAAGCAACCGCATCGCGCTTCGCTAGATCCTTCACAAAGTTCAGGATGACGAGAGTCGTTTTAATTTTTCTTGGTTTTTTATTACTTCTATCTGCTCTGGGTGCCATCGCCGGTTTCACCCTAAAATCTCCGGTCAAGGTAGCTCTAGGTTCTGCAACCAAGCTAACTACCGACTTTCAAAACAAAGATCTGGTAACAGCCAAGCAAACCCTAGAGACCTTAAAAGCAGACATAGAAACCCTAGAAGGCAAATACAAAATAATCGCCTGGACAAAAGTAATCCCTTTCTTGGGGGGTTACACCAAAGACGGTCAAAGCGCTATTATTGCCTCAAAATCACTAGTTAACGCCATAGATCTAACCATAATTGCCCTAGAACCATACTCGGATCTTTTAGGATTTAAGTCAGATACAGAGTCGGTGTTAGAAAAACCAGAGGCTGAATCAATCGAAAACAGAATTGTCTTTATGGCCGGAACGCTTGACAAAATCTCTCCAGAACTAGAAGGTATCACCAAAGAACTAGCCAAGGCCGGTGAAGAATTATCCTCCATAAACCCAAAAAGATATCCTAAGAAAATTGCAGGCAAGGAAATCAGGGGCAAGCTTATTTCAATACAAACTACACTAGATGAATCCGTCCAACTTTTTACCCAAGCCAAACCATTAATCAAATTACTACCCACGCTTCTTGGTAATCCAGACTCAAAAACATATCTATTATTATTCCAAAACGACGCTGAGTTAAGAGCCACCGGTGGATTTCTAACAGCCTACGCCTATCTAGACATGAACCAGGGCAAAATGGTCCCCGGCAACTCATACGATATTTATAACCTAGACGCCCGTTGGCACAGCAACCTTAAAGCTCCTGATCCAATCAAGAAATACCTAAACGAGTCCATGTGGAACTTAAGAAATATTAATTTGTCACCAGACTTCAAGGTATCCATGGATCAGTTTTTAGAGATCTACAGAGACATACCAGGTACTAGGCAAATCGACGGTATTATTGCCATAGACACCAGCGTTCCAGTAAAACTCCTAGACATCATTGGCCCAATCGGGGTAGGTGGCTGGGGCAACTTCTCTTCTGAAATTGATCCTCGTTGCGACTGCCCCCAGGTGGTCTACGCACTAGAAGAAATTGCAGACAGACCCACCTATGAAATCAGACTAGACAGAAAAGCGGTTTTGGGCCCCTTAATGCACTCTTTAATGGCCAACGCCATGGGTAGCCCTAAACATATGTGGCCGAAACTACTAAACTCCCTATTGACCTCGATTCAAGAAAAACACATGCTCTTGTATTTTATTGACGAAGACACCCAAAAAATAGCCGAGGACTTCAACTCTGCCGGCAGAATCAAGGACTTTGAAGGAGATTATCTTCACGTAAACGACAGTAATTTTGGTGGTGCCAAAACAGATATGTATATCACCCGTAGTGTAGAGCAAGAAATTGAAGCTACGGCAGGTAAAGTTGTCAAAACCGTCACCCTAAACTACAACAACCCCCATCCCGGTTCTAACTGTAATCTAGAAGCCGGCCAGCTCTGCTTAAACGGAGTCTACAAAGACTGGGTCAGAATCTATGTTCCTTTAGGGAGTGAGTTAATAAGCGTGGTTGGTTCAGAAGACGAATCAGTAACGGGTGAGGAGTTAGATAAAACATATTTTACCGCCTACTTTACCATGCGACCAGAGTCGTCAAGTAAGCTGGTTTTTAAGTATCAGTTGCCAAATTTAAACACAGACTCTTATCAACTACTTATCCAAAAACAGCCTGGTAAACCAGCCATTAAACACCACATAATTTACAACGGTTTAGAACAAGAAATAGACCTCTCAACCGACACCACCCTCTCTCTATAGGATGAACAAAGCTTTTTCAGACACTGGCATTGTTATCAAAATCACAGACTTTGGTGAAGCCGATCGTTTTGTAGACTTGGTTAGCAAAGACCACGGTCTTGTTAACTTAATAGCCAAGGGCGCCAGACGAATAACCTCAAGAAAAGCCTCTCATTTAGATTTGTTAAATCTAGTCAAGTTCCAGGTAGCCAGGGGTCGCAGCCCACAAATATTAATTCAAGCAGAACTAATAGAGCCCCACCTTGACTTAAAAAATAATCTTAAAATGGCCCGCACTTCCTTTTATTTGGCAGAAATACTAAACTCGCTTTTAGCACCAGAGCAACCAGATACAGAACTTTTCATATCTTTAAAAAACTATCTTAACCGCCTTAATCAATTAGGTGATAAGAACGACTCCCGTCAGCTATCAACAGACTTTCAACTCTACCTTTTGCGCCACCTGGGTTTCCCAGAACCCAAAGCAACCAGCCCAGAAGCAATCATGAATCACTTTGAAGAAATCACCAGTAGAAAAATCCACTCCCGAACATTAAATCTCTTGACATAATTCTGATACAATATGAATATTATTGATATAATATGATATACGCGTGTTGACAAGGCATATTTGTGAAGGTATAAATATACATACGGGTTAGTTGATATCGCAGTTTAAAATGTAATTTGGTGTGGGGCTGAAAGTCAGAAAGGCTCTACTGCAGAATGTGATTAATCCAGATTCGTCTGGCAATGAAAGCATTACGATGAAGGAATGTCGCCCTTCCAGCTCCACACGAAGTTATATTTCTTGAGATAATTTTCTTTATACAGTCTAAAAGCTGTTGCTACATAAACACCACTTTTTGATATTTGGTTTCCAACATGTTTGTCTAAAATTTCAATTGAGGAAAAATATGTATATGACCCAATTTTCTTTACCATACAATAGTCTCCCCTCTTTGAGTTCAAGTTGCAGTAGATAGAATCTGGGTATTTCACAATTGTATGTAAATTGTTAATCAAATATTCATATTCTTCTGCGGGTCTTTTATCATAAATATGTTTCAGCATTCTAGTTGTTACATAAACTTTTGATACTTTTGTTCTAATCTCTTTTCTGACAATGTTGGTTAGATAGCACAGGTAAACAGTTTTATCTTGAACAATTGCCTCTTTTGCCGACCCCTCAATAAATTGCTCGTGTGTATCTTTTAATATCCCCATACTTTAATTTTATCAGCTTTCAAACAACAAGCTTTTTATAACCCTACCCCCCGTCATCCCCGCGCAGGCGGGGATCCATAATGTTACAATATTCTAATATGGCAGACGAAAATAAACTAGAAAAAATTATTTCCCTAGCCAAACGCAGGGGTTTTGTTTACCCCTCGTCAGAAATATACGGCGGTTACGCCAGCGTCTATGACTACGGTCCAAGAGGGGTAGAGTTAAAAAACAACATCAAGAAATCTTGGTGGAATGAAATGGTTTACAAAAGGGCAGATGTGGTGGGTTTAGACTCCGCCATATTCATGCACCCCAAAACTTGGGAAGCATCCGGTCACGTAGAAGGTTTTTCAGACTCTCTAGTTGAATGTAAAAAATGCCACCATCGCTTCAAATCAGACAACCAAAAAACCTGCCCCGACTGTGGTGGAGAACTAACCGAAGAAAAAAACTTTAATCTGTTAGTAGAAGCTAAAATGGGTGTAACAGACGAAGCTAAATCCAAGGCATATTTAAGAGGTGAAACCTGTCAAGGAATTTATTTAAACTTTCAAAACGTTTTAAACTCCACCAGACAAAAAATTCCCTTTGGTATAGCCCAAATAGGTAAAGCCTTTAGAAACGAAATTACCCCCAAAAACTTTATTTTTCGAACCCGTGAGTTCGAGCAAATGGAAATGCAGTTTTTTATTCCACCAGACAAAAAGCTAGCCCAAGAAACCTTTGATTACTGGAAACAAGAAAGATTAAACTGGTATTTAAATCTTGGTATTGATTCTAAAAAACTTCGTTTTAGGGAACATACAAACGATGAAAGAGCTCACTATGCTTTAGCCGCAGAAGACATAGAGTACAACACCCCATTTGGGGGCTGGAAAGAGTTCGAGGGAATCCACAACAGGGGAGACTGGGACTTATCCCGCCACAGCAAGTACTCTGGCAAAGATTTAGGCTATCTAGAACCAGACGGTACCAGAGTAATTCCTTGGATCATAGAAACCTCCGCCGGTGTAGACAGAGCCTTTTTAATGTTTTTATTAGATTCATATAAACACGATAAGGATAAAAACCGTATCTACCTCAGTCTCCATAAATCACTAGTTCCAGTTCAGGTAGCCGTTTTTCCTCTCTTGGGCAACAAACTGGAACTTATATCAAAAGCCAAAGAGGTCTTTGACAACTTAGTCAAACAAGGCTTTATAGCAGAATGGGACGATAGGGGTAATATAGGCAAACGCTACTACTCCCAAGACGAGATTGGCACTCCTCACTGCGTCACCATAGACTTTGATACACTAGAAAAAAACGAAGTCACAGTAAGAGACAGAGACACCGCCATCCAAGAAAAAGTAAGTATTGATAAACTAGTTAAGTATCTGAAAAAATAATGAAAAAGCTAGCCCCCGTAATCATATTTGCACTGGTTCTATTATCGATTATCACAGTTCTGGTACTCAAAAAAAAATCAAACGATCCAGTCTCAATCGATGATCAAGAAGCAGCCGGCGCCCGTTTGGTAATTAACCAGCTAGATCAAGACAAAAGACCATTTACTATCCTATCTCAACACTCAACTGGCAAGCTACTTGCCTTTTATTTAGAGAATACTTCATATATTGAAGGAGCCACCATAGATCTGGAATACCTCTCTGGTGACTTACTTAAAGGGGCAAGAAGCACTTTAGAGTCTCCCATAAGCGACCCTTTTGCCAAGGCGTTTCTATTGGGCAGTTGCTCGGCCGGTGGCAAGTGCAGTTTCGACAAAGATCTAATCTCGGGTTCTCTTAAATTAAAACTAAGGGTCCAAGAGGAATCAGATATTCATGTATTAAAGGGAGACTATTCATTTGTAGACGGTAAAACCACCACTACCGACGGCAGAGTCACCTATACCCCAACTGGAAATCCAACTGGTGAAATCTTACTTAATACCTTAGGCCTACCAGAAAAACCAGAAAGCAATATAGAACTTTATCCATTAGCCATAACCTCTACGGGTTCGCAAGCAATTAAGGGTAAGTTGGAAATCAGGAAAACAGGCATAACCAGGGTATTGATCTACACCGCTTCAGGTTACCAAGAACTAGACGCAGTAATTACCGAAGACACGGTTACCATTGACCTAAATCATACCCCCAGAAAGGAGACGGTGGAAATAATAAGAGACGATCTCAAGGGAGCAGAAGAAACCCACACCTTCTACATCCTCGGCCCCATCGTTATGTTAAAATAAACACATGTCTAAAGCGATAGAGTTTCTAATAGATTCCAATACTCAAAGAGAGGCTGAACAATATCTTGAGTCATTGTTGTTTGCAGATAAAGCCATTTTGGCTTTTCAACAAGAAAAAAATCTTCTCAGAGTGGCAGAGTCTTTTGCTGCCAGATCAATTACCTTCAAGCTTTTATACAGGCAAACCCACGACAAGCTCTTTCTTGTCTTGGCTACCTCTGCTGCTTCTACCGCAGTCAGTGTGGCCAGACACCACGGCGAAAAATCCAGTCTAGCTATTCCTCTTTTTGGTCTTGCCAAAACTCAAGCTGAGGCCGAGGATCACAAATCTGCCATCATCTCTTATCAAGAGGCCATAGAGATAATGGAGAATCAGCCACCAGTAGAACACGATAAACCAGAGGTCTTGGCAGACATGAAAGTTCACTTAGCCGTCAGCCAGTATAAAGCAGGGGATACCTCCGTTACCAGTACTATCTACAACGCTATTAAGGTATTGGAAAGTTCAGATCTTTCATACGAAAGAAACGCTTGGCTATCCGGTGCCTACATGAGGCTTGCCGAGTTACTTAAATCAAAGGATCACTTAATTAAAGCCAAAGAAATCATCGACTCCGATCCTCGCCTAACCATCCGCCTTAAACAGTGGACCGAACTCTCCTCAAAGCTCAAATAATCCACCCCTTTTTTTTCGTCCTCGACCGAAGCGGTCAGGATTTCAATTGGAGTGACAAGGACCGTCCCTGTCACCTAACCCCCTCCGTCATTCTGGGGACGAGTCGGCGAGGACTCCAGAATCAATTCTGGACAAGCCCCCGCTGAGCGGGACTCTGGCAGAATGACAATGGTCCGATGGTTCGAACCATCGGACTAATCCAACTATATCAGTTTCAAGGCTAATCCCCAGCCTCAACCCCGCGGGTCATGCCTACTCAAATAACTTTTCCTGGGTAATTTCTATTAACCTCATAGCCTCTTTGTTTTTCTTGATTTCACCCACCATCTCAATTGCTGGTTTAATTACATCATCTTTCGTACCCAGACCTTCCGCAAATTTTGCAACCGTCCCCTCAGTTGGTGGTTGGGTAAAAAGATTTTGCAGTAATTTGTGCCACTTGATCACAGTGTTTCTAGAAACTAGTTCAGTCTCTTCGTCAAGCACAGAGTCAAGATATGAAATAATCTCAGGCCAATTTTTTACCCCTGGGTAGGTTATCTGATCTTCTAAAAACTTAACAACCTGTGGAACCAATCCTTCCTTTGGTATTAAATCAAAAAGCCCAAGTCGCTGCAAAACATTTTCTCTTTCTTTGTCTACTAAAATATGACAATACGCTCCAAGCTAAAATAAATTTTCCCAATATCTCTCCGTCATCCCCGCGCAGGCGGGGATCCATTTAATTTGTATGGATTCCGTGTCAAGCACGGAATAACAAGATTCCGATGGTTCGAACCATCGGACTGAGTGGGAAGTATGCGATACTTCCATGTTCGTGAAATTGGTCCTTGACAATGTTGTTTCTTTTCACGATACTTAGTAGTGGTGACAAGTGGTGAAACAACTTATGCATTATGTTTATAGGACGATATTACCATCAATTAGAAGCCAAAGGCAGACTGGCTATTCCGCAAAAATTCAGACACAGTCTCAAGTCTGGTGGCGTGATAACTTGGGGGCTAGATGGCTGCCTATTTCTTTTCCCCGCATCATACTGGCAAGAGCTCTCCAGCAAATTAGCAGGCCTTCCGTTGACCAATCCATCGGCCAGGCAGTTCACCCGTCTTTTAGTTCAGTCAGCTACAGAGCTGAATCTAGACAAACAGGGCCGGACCTTAATTCCGGAACACCTAAGAATACAAGCCAAGTTAAAAAAACAAGTCGTGGTAGCTGGAGCTCTGACCCGGGCAGAAATCTGGGATAAAGACCTCTACCACAAGCACCTTGAAAAAATAACGCGTCAGGTTCCAGTAGATCAGGAACTAGCTAATTTAGGCATATGACAACCAAAATACCAAGACATAATCCAGCCTACTCTGGCTTAATAGCCAAGCTGTTCAATCTAAAGTCAGGCAGTCTGTTTTTAGACCTTACCTTAGGAGACGGAGGGCATACCCAAGAAGCTTTACAAGCGGGAGCCAAGGTAATAAGCTTCGACATCGATCCAGAGTCAATTCAAAGAGCCAAACAGTTTATCCCTCAAAACCTTCACAAAAACTGGACGGTGGTAAACTCCAACATGACCCAAGTTAGCCAGCGACTAACTAATCAACGGTTCAACGGCATTTTAATTGACCTAGGACCCTCACAGTATCAGATACTATCTCCTAATCGAGGTTTTAGTTTCTCATCTAACCAAGCACTAGACATGAGACTAGATAAGAATCTAGGTGTAACAGCCAAAGACTTTTTAGCCGCTTTAGGTCAAAAAGAACTAGAGCAGGTTTTTAGACTAGCAGACGAGCCAAGAGCAAAACAAATTGCCCAAGCAATCGTTAGCAACAGGAAAATATCTCCAATAACAACTGGTCAACAGCTAGCCAATCTAGTTACCAAGCTAAAGGGAAGTTATAAAAAAACCCACCCCGCTACCCAGGTTTTTCTAGGCCTAAGAATGGCTGTGAATCTAGAAAGAGAAGTAATTCAAAAAACCCTTCCCCAACTCCCAGACTTACTAAAAACAAACGGAATCCTGGGAATAATATCTTTCCACTCTGGTGAAGACAAACTAGTTAAGCAATTTGGCAAGGACCAGCCAGAAACCTTAAGCGTTATTTACAAGAAACCTCTAAAGCCTACGGCTGAAGAGATTAATAATAATCCAAGAGTTAGAAGCGCTTGCTTAAGACTCTTCAAAAAAATATGAATATAATAAAAATAAACTTAGCACTATATCTTTGTATAGGTATTATGGCTATTGTCAATCTATTCTGTACCAACGCCCTAGCCACACAGGGTGTGGAAATCAATGGTCTTTATCAACACTCTCAGGTTTTAGAAAAAACCAATCAGGAGCTAGAGGGCGAAATAAACAAACATAATAGGCTTTCATACATCCAAGAAATTGCCATTGGTCAAGGGTATAAACGGATAAGCGAGATTGGTCTAGTATCTACCACTAGCTTATTATCTTATGATCCATGATGATCAAAAGCTCACCCGCTTTCGCCTTAAGCTAATCACCAACCTTTCCCCCCTATTGTTTATTGCTATTCTAATTCGACTTTTTTACTGGCAAGTAATTAAGGGACCACAATTAAGCATACAAGCCAGCCGTCAACATAGTTCAGTAAGTGTCTTACAGGCCCGTAGAGGAAATATTTACGATACCAATGGTGAGCTTTTGGCCGGTATTAAGAACCTCTATCATTTATATATTTACAAACCGCAGATGAAAGACTCAACTGAAAAAATTGTAGACATGTTAGCACCAATCTTGGTTGAAGATCCTCCACCAGCCAGTCCGGGGGCTGAAATTATTACCCCAGAGCAAATGTTGCAAGAAACAAAAGACTTCCTTACGGGAAGAGTAACTTTATCTTCAAACTGGATCTCAATAAAGCACTATCTGACTCCTGAACAAAAAGAATTAATAGACAATCAGGAGCTGGAGGGGTTAGATTTTGAGCCAGAGTATCTACGTTACTATCCAGAAAGTTCATTGTCAGCCCATATTCTGGGTTTTGTTGGCAAAGACCTTGCCGGTCAAGAACAAGGCTATTTTGGTATCGAAGGCTTTTTTGATCGTCAGCTAAAAGGTCGTTCTGGCAAGGTAAGGGGTGAGCAAGACGCCTATGGCAACCCAATTTTAATTGGTAATTATCAGTTATTACAAAGCCAAAATGGTGATTCACTTAAACTAACTATAGACAAACCCAAGCAGTTTCTAATAGAAAACCTACTTATAGAAGGCATGGCTCGTTACGGTGCCCGCTCCGGAACCGTTACCGTAATGGAAACCTCAACCGGGAAAATTAGAGTCATGGCCAGTTTTCCCAATTATGATCTGGGTAATTATCCAGACTACAACAAAGATTGGTACAAAAACCCCGTGGTTGCCAGTTTGTTTGAACCAGGTTCGGTTTTTAAACCAATCATTATGGCCTCGGCTTTAGAAAAAGGGGTAATTAACCAGGACTCAACCTGTGACATTTGCACAGGCCCTATTGAAATCGGCCAGTTCAGCATCAAGACCTGGGATGAGGTCTACCACCCAGACTCAAATATGACAGATATTCTGGTTAACTCGGACAATATAGGTATGGTCTACGTGTCAAGAAAGCTTGGATCAGAAAATTTTTTAAAAACCCTAGATAATTTTGGCTTTAACGCCATAACAGGCATAGAACTTCAAGAAGAGGTCACCAGCAAACTAAAAACAGGTAGCAGTTTTAGAGAAATAGACCTAGCCACCAACGCATTTGGCCAGGGAATTGCTATAACCAGAATTCAGCTTTTAACAGCATTCAACGCATTGGCTAACAAAGGTTTACTTGTTCAACCCACCTTAATTGAAAAAGAAGACCAACCCCCCTCACGTAAAGTATTAGAAGAAAATACAACTAAGCAAATAACTCAAATGTTAATGGAGGTGGTTAATCAAAGCAAGCTAAATTGGAAAAGACCGCAAGGATTGTCAATAGCCGGCAAAACAGGAACCGCTCAGATCCCCGTGGACGGAAAATACGATCAAAACAAAACAATCGCCAGCTTTATTGGTTACTTCCCAGCCTACAACCCCAAATACACCATGCTGGTTACCTTAACCGAACCCACAGCCTCTCCTTGGGGTTCAGAAACCGCCGCCCCTCTCTGGTTCAAAATCCTCAACCAACTCCTCCTCTGACCTTCAATTTCTCCTTTGTCATTACTCCGTCCCACTCTCACTGTCATCCCGCACCCCCTCCGTCATCCCCGCGCAGGCGGGGATCCATCCCCCTCGGGTCATTCTGAACGATAGTGAAGAATCTCTGAACTTGTTTCAGACTCGCATTCGCGAGTAGGCTCAACCCGCGGGGTTGAGGCTGGGGGTTAGCCTTGAAACTGATATGGTTGGGAAACTCGTTATTCCGATGGTTCGAACCATCGGAATCTTGTCATTCTGCCAGAGTCCCGCTCAGCGGGGGCTTGTCCAGAATCTAAAGTGTTAAAATAACCTTGTGTCTATTATAAAAAAGCACACCATCTCTTTTAGGCATGCCTTTAGTGGCATAATCTACACCTTCAAAACCCAGCCTAACTTCAAAATCCTCAACCAACTCCTCCTCTAACTTTATAATCTAATATAGTTTCTGTATTAGAAACATGAAATAAAAGAGTAATTTTAAAGCAAAATCTTGAAAGCTGTCCTTAAGTGACTCGGGGAAGTAGTACCCTCGTTTAATAATGGCCTTGTAATAAACATCAAGTCTGTCATTTAGTTTTGCCTTCTGTAATTGGACATCTTTATCTGTAATGCAATCATTCTTCTTAATTTGCAAAGATAAGTTAGTCATCTTGGTGCTTATTTTATTTAGTTTTTTTGGGTCAAAAAGTATGGCCTTTGACAATAGTTTGGAAAAAATAACAACATCTTTTTTTAGAATTTCTTCTGGCACAACCTGACCATCACTACCCCGGTTGTGCTTGTAACGGTTGGGTATGGCCAGGGTAACAATATTGGGGGTAAGACCAAAATTGGTGATCGCGCGGGCCTCATCCGAGCCTTTGGTAGCACCAATTTGTAGGTCAAGTTTGTACCTGTGAGCTGTCGTCTTAAGCAAAACCTCTGCAAGATTTTTACCTGGATTTTTATAACCATGGACCATATTAAGATTGCTTAACTCAAGAACTGGTCCATTTTCGTAATTAACCGGCGGGCAGAACTTATTTTTTTGGTTTTCAATAATTGGGGCCTCAAGATTAATAACTATATCTCTAGAACCAATATTAATAGGGTTGTGTCTGGATAAATGCCAAGCACTTATTTGGTGGACTTCTTCATGGAAATTAAAAACAAAGTAAAGGTCAAACCCAGATTCAATTCTTTTACTAAGAAGGTGCAACATAACTGCCGTATCAATACCGTTATCTGCGTTATAGAGCTTTATATGAGTTGGAGTATTCTTGAGGTAGGGGAAATCATACTGAGCAAAGGAATTTTTAGGAACGTCAAAATCTATCTTGGTTCCAATTTTCCGGCTCTTTTCAATGTGTGTTATCTCGCCTTTGCCCAAGTACTTTCCCTGGGGGGAAAACACCTTCATGGGAATGGGTAGTTGTTTTCCAAGCCTCCCCAGTCCAACCGAACCAAACAAAATACCTATTCGATTATTTTTCAATACGGCGCCAGGATGGTCTGTATGGGTAAGAAAAACTAACTTAGTTGCCCCGGGATTTTGAACGGGACGGGCAATAATAGAATAGTGATTAAAGCTAAAGGGGACATTATATTTTGTAAGAAGGGAGATGATATATTCTTTTGAAGGTTTGGATAAAAAAGGTGAACTTGGAATTTCCTGAATTTCTTGAAGTAGTTCCAGCAAATGTTGATTTAGTCTCATTGTCTCAAATTATAGCAAGAGTGGTAAAATAAACCTGTGTCCATCATAAAAAAACACACCATTTCCTTTAAAAATGCCTTTAGCGGCATTATTTATACATTCAAAACCCAGCCCAACTTCAAAATTCACGCCCTAGCCGCCTTAATCGCTCTTACCGCCAGCTTTATTCTAAACATCTCTCAAGCAGAAAAAATAGTTATCGTTTTTACAATCTCTCTGGTTTTAATAGCAGAAATGATAAACACATCCATAGAGTCGGTTGTAGACCTACTAACAGACAAGTTTCACCAGCAAGCAAAAATCGCCAAAGACGTCTCCTCTGGCATGGTTTTGTTATCCGCCATTTCTTCCGTCATAATTGCTTTTATTATTTTTGGTAAATACCTATGGCCCTTCTTCTAGGAATATTAATATTCTCCTTCACCATTCATTCGCTGGCTATAGTTCCTTTTATTAATTATCTTTACAGATTAAAGTTTTACAAAAAAAAGTCAGCCATAGCAGCTGATAAAAAAGACGCCGCTTCTGAACATATCCGCTCAAAAGCCAAGACACCAGAGGGTGGTGGTTTTCTCATTTTGGTCTTAGTCAGTCTTCTTTTTGCTTTATCAATTCCTCTTCTTAAACTTGCAGGCATAGAAATTACCCACGTATATCCATTAAACGAAGAAATAAACGTAATCTTTTTCACTTTTATCACCTTTGGCTTACTAGGTTTATACGACGACGTGGTTGGTTTTTTTGAACTAGACAGACAGCATGGTTACTCAGGCCTACGCACTAGCTATAAATTAATTATCCAGGTGGTCCTAGGATTAACAATAGGAACCTTGCTCAACATAAACTTAGGTATAGATATAATTAACATTCCCTTTTTTGGTGTAGTCGCTTTTGGCCACTGGTTCATTCCTCTAGCCGCTTTTTTGGTGGTAGTTTTTGCCAACTCTGTTAACATTACCGACGGCATGGACGGCCTTGCCGGTGGACTACTAATGATCTCCTTATTTGGCCTTTTATTATTATCCGCATCCATTTTAGACGTACCTCTTTCTATCTTTATTGCCCTATTGTTGGGTGGATTAATTGCTTTTCTCTACTTCAACGTCTTTCCTGCCCGTATCTTTATGGGTGACGTTGGCGCCTTGGCTTTTGGGGCCACCTTTGCTACCGTGGGTCTTCTAACCGGCAAGGTCTTTGCCCTCTTGGTTATTGGTTTACCATTTTTAATAAACGGTCTTTCCAGCGTTATCCAAATAATGGGGGTCAAGATTCTTGGTAGAAGACTTCTACCTATTGCCCCAATTCATTATTGGTTACTAAAAAAAGGCTGGTCAGAACCAAAAATAGTCCAAAGAGCCTGGTTGACCAACATCATGTTAGTAGTCGTCGGCCTCTGGCTCGCCCTCTCCTAGGCTCAACCCCTTTCAAAAGTACAGCCTACCAGTAAACAAACTAACTACTTTATTGTATGATTTCCAGTTGAAAGGGATTCCTCTATTCCGTCCTCGACCGCAGGGTCGGGACTCCAATCGGAATGACAAGGACCGTCCCTATCATTTCACACCCCCCTGTCATCCCGCATTTAGTACGGGATCCATCCTCCAACGTCATCCCCGCGCAGGCGGGGATCCATTTGGATAGATTCCTGCCTACGCAGGAATGACGGGGGGGGGAGTTCAGGATGACGATATTGATTGGTGTGATATATTTAATATATGGCGTTAACGTTGGTGGATAAAAAATGGATCAAGGGCGAAATAATGAATGGAGTTCTGGAAGGAATACACGAGGTTATTATGCCAGCCTTAGAAAGATTAGACGGAAAGATCGACAAGAATGCTGAAAAAATTGACAATCTCGAAGGTAGGTTCGACAACTTCGAAGTTGGCCTTGGCAATATAGAAAGAAAACTAGACACGGTAATCGGCCATTATGCAGACAAGTAAAAACCTTTCTGCTCGGATTTTTCTTTTAGGTTTAGGTATTTCTATAATTGGTTTAACCGCTATATATAATTCTTCAGCCATCGAAGGATACACCGATTTTGGCAACAAATATCATTTTGTTAAAAACCAACTTATCTGGTTGGCACTGGGAATCAGTCTATTTTTTATAATACAAAATATTAGCCTAGATCTAATTAAAAAGGCCACACCGGCCGTGTTTTTTACCTCCTTAATTCTTATGGTCTTGGTCTTAATCCCCGGGGTTGGCAGTAAACTGCAAGGAGCCAGAAGATGGTTAAGTTTAGGCTTAGTAGGCATGCAACCTTCTGAATTTTTTAAACTCTCAATTATTATCTATCTAGCTTCGTGGTTAGAAACAGCCAAGCCTTTAAAAGCATTCCTATTTCTTACCCTATCTTGCCTGACCTTGGTCATGCTCCAGCCAGACCTGGGTACGGCCGTGGTCATCACCGCTTCAGCCTTCACTCTTTACTATTTATCAGGCGCCAAACTTAAGGATATGTCTTTCTTTTTTATTTTACTTTCTTCCCTTATAGCACTGCTAATCATCGTTTCCCCATACCGCCTTCGCCGTTTACAGACCTTTATGGATCCAACCCAAGACCCCCTGGGCTCCTCGTATCATATCAACCAAGTCCTACTTGGTTTAGGTTCAGGCGGTTTTTCCGGGGTTGGATTGGGTAAATCCAGGCAAAAATACGCCTATCTGCCAGAATCTACCACCGACTCGATTTTTGTTGTAGTAGGAGAAGAGCTGGGCTTCATAGGCGGTACAATCTTAATCGGTTTATTCGCAGCCTTCATACTATCTGCCTTTAACATAGCCAAAAAGGCCAGCAATCACTACCGGCGTTTACTGGCTTCAGGCTTGACTTTGTTGCTCTTGACCCAAGTTTTTGTTAACCTAGGAGCTATGGTAGCACTGATCCCCTTAACCGGCATGCCTCTACCATTTATCTCTTACGGTGGTTCTTCGTTAATTACCACCTATATCTCATTAGGAATTTTAGCCAACATAGCCAAAACAAAATGAAAAAACTTACCATTATATTTACCGGCGGACACCACAACTCAACCTTAGAAGTAGCTCTGGCCGCCAGAAAGAAAGGCTATCAAGTAATCTGGATAGGCCATAAATTTACTAGTAGGGAAGATAAAAGCCTCTCGGCAGAATTCAAAGAAATAACCAAAAACAATATTAAATTTCTAGAGCTCAAAACAGGCAAGGTCTATAAACAAAGCAACCCCCTAGAGTACTTAAAAATCTTTCTAGGCTTTATTCAGTCGTTTTCTTATCTAATAAAATTTAAGCCTTCACTAATTTTCTCATCCGGTGGCTTTATATCCGTGCCGGTGGTTATTACCGGTTGGATTCTTGGTATTCCATCGATTACCCACGAACAGACCGTCACCGCCGGTTGGGCTAACAAAGCCTTGTCTCCATTTGTAAAAAAGATCTTGCTTACCCATCAGTCTTCCAAGAAAAATTTTCCCAGCAAAAAAACAGTCGTGGTTGGTCTACCTATTAGAAAAAAACTTCTAGAAAAAACTCCAGTGACCCATTTTAAACCCAAGCTTCTTTATATAACCTGTGGTAAGCAGGGTTCACACGTCATCAACTCTAGTCTTTTTCCTTTAATTCCACAGTTGGTAAAAAAATACACCGTAGTTCACCAAACAGGTTCCAACAGTAAAACCAAAGACATTAGCAAGGCCAGAAGGGTAAAAAAATCACTGGGTGAATACTCAGACCGTTATATTCATGCCCCATACTTTTTTGCCGATCAAGCCACCGATTATCTAAGATCAGCCCACCTGGTTATTAGCCGAGCGGGAGCCCATACCACCTACGAACTTTGTCTTTTGGGAAAAAGAGTTATATTTATCCCCATTTCCTGGGTCTCTCACAATGAGCAATTTTTAAACGCCAAACTGGCCGCCACTAGCACCACCAGCTTAACTCTTAAAGAAAAGGACTTAAACCCTCAAGCTCTAATGCTCGCTATAAAAAAACTGTCTCCAAAAAAACTTAAACCAGTTTCGGGCACAGTAATTACCAATGCCACCCAAAGAATAATGACAATAATAAATGAAATGGTTTAAGCGTAAACGACTAGTCTTGGTTATCGTATTTTTAAGCCTAATCTTTGTTATTGGTCAGCTAATCACTAGGTCTCACTGGGGCCAAAAACCTACCATAGACACAAAGCAAGACCGGCCACTGGCCGTTTCAGTATTTTTAAGCTATCTCCAGCCCACGCTATCACCCAATGGTTTACCCATTAACGAACTAGACGATTTTGCTAGCTCCGTGTCTGCTCAGCCGTATGACCTATTTCCCAACGGGGAAATAGCTCCTGGTACAGACGACTCTAGTATTAGTTTAATATTCTCCCAAAAACCACCCCAGCAAAAGCTTGAACAAATCTTTATACTAACTACCAGTATCGTTTACACTCTGCCCGTAACAAAGGGTTACTTATTGGAAGACAATTTTTATTTTGCAAGCTCTAACTTGCCAAATATAATAATTCCCTTAAGTCTCTCGGCTGAAGAATTATCAGATACTTTACAAGCTATCCCTTCAATAGCTAAAATCAAAGAAGGTATTAAAACAATTGACCTAAGATTTAACCATCCAATAATTCAATAACTATGAGTAAAAACACCGGAGTAAACGCAATAGACATTGGCACAAGCAAAATTACTTGTCTTATTACCAAACCCTCATCTGACTCGGACAATATAAACGTGGTTGGTGTGGCCACTCTGCCCAGTAGGGGAATGGGTAGAAGTAGAAACAACGCTGGAACAATAGTAAACATAGAAGAAGTTGTTGGTTCGGTTACCGACTGTGTAGAGGCGGCCGAACGTATGGCCGGTTTTAACATCAGCTCTGCTCAAGTCTCTATTTCCGGCTCCCATATCAAGTCTCAAAACAGTCAAGGGGTGGTAGCCGTTACCGAACCAGAGGGTGAGATCAGCCCAGAAGACATCTATAGAGCCATAGAGGCTGCCAGAGCAGTCTCTTTACCTTCTTCCCGTGACATCATGCATGTACTACCTCGTGAATTCAGTGTGGACTCCCAAAAAGGCATCAAGGATCCTGTCGGCATGTCTGGCATCAGGCTAGAAACAGAGGCTCACATAATCACCAGTTCAACCACAGCTGTAAAAAACACAGCCAAAGTCGTTAACGAAATCGGGGTCAGTGTTCAAAATACCGTTTATTCAGGCTTAGCTTCTGCCATGTCTACTCTTACAGACACAGAAAAAGAACTGGGGGTTGTTAGTGTTGACATCGGGGCCGGCGTCACCAACGTTACTGCTTTTGTGGACTCTGCCTGTAGTTACTCCAGCGTTATTCCTTTAGGTGCCAGAAAAATCACAGACGATCTGGCCTTGGGTCTAATGATAAGTCTAGACAGCGCCGAAAAAATAAAACATCACGTCTCGACCACCAATAAAATAAAAAAAGAACTTGGTAATTCAGACGAAATTAATCTAGCCAAGATCGGAGTAAGAGAGGAAATTAAAAACGTATCTAAGAAGGCCGTATCAGAAGGTATTATTAGACCAAGATTAAACGAGATATTTACTTTGGTGGGTGGTGTAATTAGAAAATCAGGTTACGCCGGTCAAATGCCAGCCGGTATCGTTCTTTCTGGTGGTGGATCCTTGACCGTCGGCGCGGTTGAGTCATGCAAGCGCGTACTGCAGTTACCTGCGCACCTTGGCAGCCCCACCGGACTCTCTGGACTAACAGAAGAAATTGACTCCCCAGAATACGCCACCGCCGTAGGTTTAATACTTTATGGTTATCAACACAGCGACTCACACATACCCACCAGCTTTAAAATTGATAACCTCTTAAAAAAACTTCCTTTCAAACAGATGTCAAAAAAAGCCACCGACTTCTTCAAATCCCTCATGCCGTAAAGTATATTGCACTTCCGAAGTGCAATAGTCATTCTGAACGATAGTGAAGAATCTAGGCATTCTGATGCCGAATCCTTTCCTCTCCGTCATTCTGGGGACGAGTCTGCGAGGACTCCAGAATCGAACCGAACAGATTCCGGATGCGTTCGAAGACTCACTTACCAGAATGACGAATAGGAAGTATGCGATACTTCCAGGCAGTTGTCTTTTGTTTACACATCTTGTAACATCCACTCATGGCATTAGTTAGACCAGACATCAATTCTTTTGCAAAAATCAAGGTCGTGGGTGTTGGCGGAGGCGGAAACAACGCCGTTAACTACATGGTCACCGACGGTGAAATAAAAGGTGTGGAGTTCATTGCCATAAACACAGACATGCAGGCCCTATTAGCAAGCAATGCAGACATTAAACTGCAAATTGGTGAAAAACTAACCAAAGGTTTGGGGTCAGGTTCCAATCCAGACATGGGTCAAGCCGCCGCCGAAGAATCAAGCGAAAAAATCAAAAATTTACTTACCGGCACAGACATGGTCTTTATTACCTGCGGAGAGGGTGGGGGAACAGGTACGGGTGCAGCTCCGGTAATAGCCAAGATCGCTAAAGATGTAGGAGCCCTAACAGTTGCCGTGGTTACCAAACCATTCCCTTTTGAAGGTGCCAGACGTATGATCAACGCCGAAGAAGGGGTAGATCAGCTAAAAAACTCGGTCGACACGCTTATTGTTATTCCCAATGAAAAACTACTAGAAGTTACCAACAAAGACTTACCACTTACCGAAGCCTTCATTGTGGCCGACTCTGTTTTGGCCCAAGGTGTTCAAAGTATCTCGGATCTAATCACTATTCCAGGTTTAATAAACGTTGACTTTGCCGATGTAAAAGCCATCATGACCAACGCCGGCACCGCTCTAATGGGTATTGGCACCGCCTCTGGTGAACACCGAGCTCAAAAAGCCGCCGAAGCAGCCATAAATTCACCCTTACTAGAGGTAAACATAGAAGGCGCCAGAGGAATTCTTTTCAATATTACGGGTAGTAAAGACTTAACCATGGGTGAGGTCAACAAAGCCGCCAATTTAATAACCAACGCCGCCGATCCAGACGCCAACATCATTTTTGGGGCCACTATTAATAAAGAAATGAAAGACAGCATTAAAATTTCTGTCATTGCCACCGGTTTCGATCAATCTAGAAAAAGACTCCAAAACATAATGGGTCAGATTAATCACCCTCCAAAGGATCTCTCCCCGGCGGGAGCGGAAGGTTCGGAACTTTCGGCGGTCCGCAGCACAGCGAAGGATAGTTCCGAACCTTCTGTGAGATCTGCAGGTAAAAAAATGGAAATCGAACACGACGAGGTAACCATAGAAGACGACCTAGACATCCCCGCCTTCCTTCGCAATAAATAACCCATTCGTCATTCTGGCTTGCCCAGAATCGATTCTGGATGCGTTCGAAGACTCACTTACCAGAATGACAGGTATGATTTAGCCATTCTTGTTTGTTATAATTTACCAATGGCCAGTAAACAACACAGTATAAAACCGGTAGATTCAAGACCAGACTTCGTTAAGCAAGAAAATGAATTGCTAGATAAATGGTACAAAAATGGAATAACAGAAAAATACTTAAACAAAAACAACAATAAAACCAAAACCTTTTCCTTTATAGACGGACCAATTACCGCCAACAACCCCATGGGGGTTCATCATGCCTGGGGGCGTACCTACAAAGATCTGTGGCAGCGCTACAAAAATATGCAGGGTTACAAACAACGCTTCCAAAACGGTTTTGATTGCCAAGGTCTCTGGGTGGAAGTAGAGGTAGAAAAAGACTTAAAATTTAAAACCAAAAAAGACATAGAAGATTACGGGGTAGAAAAGTTTGTTCAAAAATGTAAAGACAGGGTCATAAAATACGCCAAAATTCAAACAGAACAAAGCAAACGCCTGGGTTACTTAATGGACTGGGATAACTCTTACTACACCATGTCAGACGCCAACAACTACATGATCTGGAACTTTCTTAAAATTTGCCATAAAAACGGCTGGTTGTACAAAGGCAACGACTCCGTCCCTTGGTGCCCACGCTGTCAAACAGCTATCAGTCAGCACGAAATGTTAACAGAAGACTACAAAGAAGTTATCCATGACTCAATTTACTTAAGTTTACCTCTGGTAGATCATGATAATGAATTTCTGCTTATTTGGACCACTACTCCTTGGACCATTCCCGCCAACATCGCGGTGGCCATTGATCCCAAAATAAAATATATCTTGGTTCAAAAAGAAAAAAATCGTTACTGGATAGCCAAGGACTTAAAAGACAAAATCTTTGACAATAAAGACAAGGTCGTAAGAACTGTTTTGGGTAAGGACTTGGTAGGTCTACAGTACCAAGCACCTTTTGATTCCTTACCAGCAGTCAAAAAAGTAGCAAATGCAAATAAGGCTACTTTTCACACAGTAATCGCCACCGACCCCCTAATTATGCCCATAACCATGACAGACGGTACAGGTTTGGTTCACACCGCAGTTTCTGCCGGCACCGAAGACTTTAAGTTGGGTAAAAAATACAATCTGCCCATGGTGCCCATAATAGCAGATGACGCCAGCTATTTAGAAGACCTTGGATTTCTAACCGGTCAAAATGCCAAAAAACATCCAGAAATAATTTTGAACTACTTGAAGGAGCAAGATAAAAAGGGTTTAAACTGGGTATTTAAAATCTCTCCCTTTAAACACAGATACCCCGTTTGTTGGCGTTGTAAAACAGAGCTCGTTTGGAAAGTCACCGACGAGTGGTACATAGCTATGGATAGGGGCGAACCAAGTCTTCGCCAGCGCATGCAAGCAGTTACCAAGAAAATAAACTGGATTCCTAAATTTGGTTTAAAAAGAGAACTAGATTGGTTAACCAACATGCACGACTGGTTAATATCCAAGAAAAATCGCTACTGGGGTCTTTGCCTACCAATCTGGGAATGCGAATGTGGCAACTTTGAAGTAATAGGTGGAAAAGAAGAACTGGAAACAAAAGCGGTTAAAGGCTGGGATCAATTTAAAGGCCACACTCCCCATAAACCACACATCGATAAAATTAAAATCAAGTGCACCAAATGTGGCAAGTTGGCTTTTAGGGTAGAACCAGTTGGCAACCCTTGGTTAGACGCCGGTATCGTTCCTTTCTCAACTCTCAACTATACCCAAGACCCTCAATACTTTAAAAAATGGTTCCCAGCAGATTTTATTACAGAATCATTCCCTGGTCAGTTCAAAAACTGGTTTTATTCTCTAATTGCCACCAGCGCCGTGCTTGAAAATAAACCATCTTTCAAAAATGTTTTGGGGCACGCAAATATGTTAGACAGTCACGGCAAGACCTTTCACAAAAGTGCTGGTAACTCCATTGAATTTATAGACGGGGCCAATCGTTTTTCGGCAGACGTAATTCGTTGGTACTGTGCTCTACAAAATCCAGCTCGTGAAATTTGTTTCGGCGAAAAAGAAGCCAACCAAACAAAACGGCAATTCCATATGTTTCTTTGGAACTCATATCGTTTCTTTGTAAACTACGCCGCCTTAGAAAACTGGCAACCAAAAGAAGAATATATAAATAACCCAACTGTTCTAGATCAGTGGATACTAACTCGTCTGGATCAAGTAGTACTTAAAACAACCGCAAATCTTGATAAGTTCAACGCTTTTTCCGGGGCTAAGGCCATAGAAGAATTTGTTACTGATTTTTCTACTTGGTATATCCGTCGCAGTAGAGACAGAGTTGGTCCAAATGCTCAAAACCAAGCAGATAAAAATACTTGTTATCAAACGTTCTTTACGGTCTTGGAAACACTATCCCGTCTTTTAATGCCTTACACTCCATTTTTGGCTGACTCAATTTATACCAATCTTACTGGTCAAGAATCAGTTAATCTTGCCGATTGGCCCAGCAAACCAGTAATAAAAAATATAAATAAAAAACTTCTAGACCAAATGATTTTAATCAGAAAAATTTGTGAACAAGGCCATGCTCAAAGAAAAGTTCATCAACTAGCCGTTAAACAACCCCTAAGCAGTTTAACCATAAAAATAAATGACTCACTCGCCCTAGAAGACAGTAAAGCTCTACTTCAATTAATTAAAGAGGAGTTAAACATAGAAAAAGTAATTTTTAAACAAGATAATCAATTTTCTGTAGAGCTTGACACAACGCTCACCCCAGATCTTATCAAGAAACGTCAAGCCAGAGAAACAATTAGGTTAATTCAACAAGCCCGAAAGGAAGCCAATTGCAAACTAGACCAAGTGGTAAACATTACCTTGCCAGATTGGCCCAAGAAATATGAGGCACAGATTAAGCAAAAAACTCTAGTTAAAACCATCACCAAAGGCAAACATGTCAAACTCTCGTTTTAAGATTTTTATATCCATAGGTATAATTCTTATTTTTAGTTTGCTCACTATCTGGAGCACCGTCCCCAATCTGTTTTTTTATCAGCTTGCTTTTTTGATTACCGGATTAATCATCATGTACTATTTTTCAAAGCTTGACCTGCGATTGGTTTTAAGTTTATCAACACCTCTATATATCATATCGGTTCTACTGTTGTTGATTACTTTATTGTTCGGTGAAAACGTTAGGGGTTCAACTCGCTGGTTAAATTTGGGTCTTTTCTCACCGCAAACCTCTGAAATTATCAAACCACTTTTAATTTTGTTTTATGCTAATTTCTTAAGTAAAAAAAATCTTAAACCTAAAAATCTTTTATTCTTTGGTCTTCTTTCTCTGATACCTTTTATCCTGGTGGTGAAACAGCCGGATCTGGGGTCAGCCCTTGCACTATTTGTTATTCCGCTGGTTTTGTACATTGCAAGTTACTTTAAACTTAAAAACCTTTTGGTCTTATTTTTGTTATTGGCCGTACTAACTCCTCTTGGCCTTAAACTTGCCAAGCCGTATCAGTTAAAGAGAGTAGAAAGTTTTATTAATCCATACGCAGACACGGCCAGTGGGGGATACAACGTAATCCAGTCTACTATTGCCGTTGGCTCGGGTAGGTTTATGGGTAAAGGGGTAAGTTTGGGTACTCAGTCCCACTTGAACTTTTTGCCAGAAAGACACACGGACTTTATCTTTGCCTCTTTTGTAGAAGAATTTGGTCTTTTGGGTAGCCTTTTGGTCTTAGCTAGTTTTTTCTTGCTACTTCACGTTATGCTAGATACCGCTTCCAAGCTTAAGGATCGGGGACTATATCTAACCCAAATTGCCATTTTTACCCTGTTCGTATTTCAGAGTTTCATAAATATTGGCATGAACTTGGGGCTGGCACCAGTGACTGGCATAACTCTGCCTCTATTCTCCTACGGTGGCAGCTCACTTATCAGTTCCCTCGCCATCCTCGGCCTCCAGCTCAACCTCACCGACTCCACCTAACTCAACTATATCAATTTTAGGCACAACCCCCAGGCACGACCCCGCGGGTCGTGCCTACCCCCCCGTCATCCCGCATTTAGTGCGGGATCCATTTGAATAGATTCCCGCCTGCGCGGGAATGACGTGCTGGAAGGTTGAAATGACAAGGACCGTCCCTGTCAGCCCGCACCCTCTTCGTCATCCCGGCCTCCGAGCCGGGATCCATCCTCCTCGTGTCATTCTGATCCTCGATTCGTAGAATCGGGAGAAGAATCTCTCAACTTGTTTGAGACTCGCATTCGCGAGAGATCCATTCGACTCCGCTTACGCTCCGCTCAGGATGACAAGAGGTGCCTAAAAAAAATGATATAATCAAGCATCATGGCAACTAAAAAACCAGAATCAATCGCAGTAATAGAAATAACCCCAAGGCAGTTTCTAGTCAAAGAGGGTGACATTTTAGTGGTAAATAACCTTAATCTTAAGGATAAGGAGATAATTACACCAAATGTTCTCCTAACCCACGATGGTGAAAAAACCAAAATAGGCCAACCCTTTGTCAAGGGTGCGGTGGTCAGACTAGAACACCTTGAAACCAAAAAAGGTCTCAAGATCAGAGTGGCCAAGTTCAAGGCCAAGTCTCGATACAGAAGAGTAAAAGGCCACAGACAACTAGAAACACACCTAAAGGTCAAAAGCATAAAAATTTAAATAAAATGGACTTCGTTTTTCACCTGGGCTTCAACGAAGACCTGGCCAAGCTAGAGCTAGAAACAGTTTTGGGCAAAGTCATTACCAAAATATCCCCTCGTAAATATTTGGTTGAACTAGACAATTTTTCTGACCTTAACACCGTGGCCCACCGCTTAGGTGGTTTAGTAGAAATAAGAGGTAAGTCCAACGATAAACTTGTTTGGCGCCATCAAGCCAAAGAGTGGTACAAAAGGGACCGCTTAAAACCCTTTGCAGACGGCAGAAAAGGCATGTTGCCCCCTAAAATTGCCCGCATCATGGTCAACCTTGCCTTGGGCAAAAACTACACCAAGACCCAACAAAATCATCGTCATCCCGGCCTTGAGCCGGGATCCATTGATATAGATTCCCGCCTGCGCGGGAATGACAGAGTCTTATTAGATCCATTTTGTGGCTCTGGCAACATACTAATGGAAGCCGGTGTATTAGGTCTGTCTCTTTTGGGTACAGACATTGACACCAAACAACTAGAAGGAACCAGAAAAAACCTAAGCTGGTTGGGTGTAAAAAATTTTAAACTTCATAATTTTGACGCCACTCAAATTTCCAAAAACATTGATACCCAGGTTAACTACATAGTCACCGAACCCTTCATGGGCAAACCCAATTTAAGACCTGACCAGATAAAATTTGTTACTAAGGGCTTACACAAACTATATCTTGGTTCCCTTAAAAATTGGCTAAAAGTTCTCGATGTGGGCGGCACGGTTTGCATGGTTTTCCCAATTTATTCAGACGGTAAAAAAACTTACCAACTAAGCGAAGTGATTGACGATAAATCCTTAGTAGGTTACAATATAAAAACTAGAGGATTAATTTACTCTCGTCCCAACTCTAAATTAAAACGAGAAATAGTAGTTCTTAAGAAAAAATAATTTTAAAAAAATATGTCACACGTTAAATCAGGTGGAGCAACCACACAACACTCACAAAAGAAACGAAGGGGTAAAAGTCTGGGCGTCAAACTTTTTGGTGGACAAGCAGTAAAAACAGGCCAAATAATTGCTCGTCAGCGAGGGGCCCAATTCCATGCTGGTAAAAACACTCGTTTAGCTAAGGACTTCACCCTGTTCGCCATGCAAGACGGTTTAGTCAAGTTTAAAAAACATCACGGAAGAAATTATGTTGACGTAATTGTTAAACAATGACAGACAAGGACATAACCCACTTACCCATAAACAATCTTCAACCAAATCCTTTACAACCGCGCGGTGTAATCACCCCAGATTCTTTGTCCGAGCTAGTAGACTCCATAAAAAAACACGGCGTACTCCAACCTTTAACCATAGCTCATACTCCAGCTGGCTACCAAATCATCGCCGGTGAAAGAAGGTGGCGAGCCGCTAAACTAGCTGGTCTAGTAGAGATACCGGTAAACATCGTAGAGACTACACCTCAGGGCATGTTAGAAATGGCCATTGTTGAAAACGTTCAAAGAACAGATCTAAATCCAATTGACAGAGGTAAGTCTTTTGACCGTTTAATTAGCGAGTTTCATCTTTCAAACTCAGAAATCGCCGCCCGTATCTCCAAAAGCCCTGCTTTTGTAAGCAACTCCCTAAGACTACTGGACTTACCAGACGCCTTAAAAGACGGTTTAATTTCAGGTGTAATATCAGAAGGTCACGCCAGAGCCCTGGCCGCTATTCCAGAAACCCAGCCAATGATAGAAGCCTACAAAATGATTTTAAAGGAGGGTGGTTCTGTAAGAAGAGCAGAAGCACTGGCTAGAATATTTAAGAATAAGTTAGCAAAACCAAACGAGCTTCAAGACTCCTCTAAGGCCAAAATAATAAACGAGCTGATCGCCGAAATGGCCAGTAGCCTGCAGTCATCTTTGGGTAAAAACACCAGCGTTAAAATGCGTAGATCTAGGATAGAAACAGCTATTCAAATCGTCTTAAAAGGTACACCAGAAGAAACAGAAGGCCAGCTAGAAAAAATCTACAAATCCCTCTCCAACGGAGAGACCAAAGAAGGTTCGGAACTTTCGGCGGAGGATACCTCCTCGGATGGTGGCCGGAGCGAAGCGGAGGTCTCCTCCGAGGTGGGATCCGTCACCAAACCAGCAAAACCCCCCGAATACTCCAACCCCTTTGAACCATTTAATCCCACCGATTACTAAAGGTTCGGATTCGTAACCACCCCAACACTATCAGAAGGCCAATATCTAAAAAACGCCCTACCCACAATGTTTTCGTAAGGCACAGGCCCCCATTCTCTACTATCTGAAGAATGATTGCGATTATCCCCAAAAGCCATGACAGACGATTCTTGAACAACGTACCCCACTCCTTCTTGTAAAAACTGCCCCGCAGAGGTTCTATAATCACTGGGTAAATATGATTCATCAAGCAATTCTCCATCTACATAAACATACCCTCCTTTAACCATAACGGTGTCCCCTGGGATACCAATTACTC
>JAHJQJ010000020.1 GCA_018819325.1 Patescibacteria group bacterium | reverse complement strand
TGTGTCCTATTTTGTTGGACGAAAAGGATAGGTTAAAGATAAAAGCTGGTTTAAATTTGGGGAGTTACAGGTAGTTTTTTTATGGAATCGTTGATGTAATGGTTGACTGAGAGTTGGTGGTGGGCATTAACCAATCAATTTTATATTTTGGTCCTACCAGACCTTTGGCATAGACACTTTCAAGCATGGCATGATCACAAGGATATTTTTTATTCGGAAACATTATCAAACGGAATTTTATCATTCACCCCTCCCTTGGTTGTAAGGGGTTGCGATTCCATTGCAAACTTGGGTTCAGAAGACACATTTTGCATATATGGTATACTATGAGTGTAAGTGGAACAACAAAGGACAGTTAGTTTCAATGGGGGAATGTTTTCCTCTGGAAAAAGAGGTGGGGAAGTAGGCTGTGTGAAACACAGTCTTTTTTGTGGTGTGTATTGTGTGCACCTTGGAGGTGCATGTTTATTAATATGAGAAAGGAAGCTGGAACGAGAGCTGGAATCGTTGTTGAGTGTAGTGGTGACTTGATTTATGGGGATGTGCTTGCCAAAGTTCTTGATGCTGGAATACCTGTCTTCAATGGAAGATGAAATGCGGTATTGGGGGGAATAGAAGTGGTATTAGTCTTGAACAAGCTATAAGTGATGAATGAAATAGTACAACAAAATCCTCAAGCAGAAGTCTACGAAGCTATTAATAACCGTATTCAATTTGAGATAGTTCAGGATGTTTATGATGAGTGGATGAATTGAGGGTTAAATGAACCTTTGTGGGAAGTGTTTGATAATATGTTTGTTGATAATGCCCCTGTTGTTCATACTTGGATTACGCACGTACATAAAGAAAAGGGATTGTTTTTAGATCTAATTGGAGAAAGCAATAATATTCCAGACGAGATTAGAAAGTCACTTGCTATGAGTGCAGATCTGTTGTGGACACTTTCTCTGATCATTGACGATATCACTGATGTTGATGTGGTAAGAGGAGGTTTAGAGGTCGCATGGCAGAAGTATGGGACACAGGAGTCTATGGCTAGTGCAACTGAATGTCTACAACGTTTACTTAAATATTTAGCGGTCAAAACATGTAATCCCCAAGTTGCATACGATGGTGTACAGTATGTTCAGATGGGGATAAATTCTCTAGAAGAACACAGACACATGACTTTAGGGACTTCAGTTGGAGAGATAGTAAGAAATTATGAAAGACGCTGTGATTTTCATGCTACATTCCAACTTTTAACAATGGCTAGACTAACAGGGAAGGAAGAGGAGATGCAAACTGCAGCAGCGGGCTTAAGATATATTAATCAAGCGGGACAATTAATCAATGATCTTAAAGATTTTGTTGGTGGAGATTTGTATGCCAGGGGATTTAGTGATATTTCCCGAAGTGTGCCTACAGTTCCGATTAGATACATGGTTGATGGTCTTCAGGGTGCAGATAAAGTTAAATTCAGAAGTTTATTAGGGCATACATTAAATAGTGAAGATATGGGATTCCTTGTTGGAGCAATAAAGAGGAGTGGTGTTGTTGACAGAACCGTACAGCGCATATGTGATTGCTACAGAAGTGGACTTGGTTATATTGCACAGATAGTTACACCATTTAACTATGTCTGGTTTGAACGTTGGTATAATTACAAAATGGATAGCTTTAATAAATCAATCGAAAACTATGAATAAGGTTGCTTTTATATATCATGTAAATTTTAACCACCTAAGTTTGACTTTTGGACAACGAGTAGAATATCTTAATCGTTTCGATTATCTGATTAGTAAAATAAGTTTTCCGGTTACTTTATCGATCTTTGGGGAGGACTTGATTTTCTTAAGTATAAAAAATCCTCAAGCACTACAGGAAATAAAAAGAAATAATAATATACGGTTATTCATACCACAATATTCTCATATGCTTCCTTATGTATTTCCTACCTATTTAGATTTACAAATAAACCTTGGTAAAAAAGTAATAAACCAACTTGGATTAGTCGGAAAGATGAATAATATTTTGTATTCATCTGAAGTAGATTATTTATCTCCCAGGGTTTGGCCCAATTTAACTTCGCTTGTTGATGGTCTAGTCGTGGGGGAAACTCGATTAAGAATTAAGGGAATGAATGAAGTGTTCTACCCCTCAATACTAACCACAAAGTTTAATGAAAAACCTCTTGATCTTTATATTTCTAGGAGAAAACTTCAGTATAGAGAATATCTACATAGATTTTTACGTAATGAAATAGAGGAAAGCCAACTGAATAATGCCTTGTTAGAGGATACCAACAAGTATGCCAAACAAACACCTTTAATTGCTCGAATTGATCTCGAAGTACTGATTTTCAATGTACTCAAAGACTCTGGTGTTACCTTCGAAAACAGAACAGATAAATGGGTACAATATATGGAGCAATTAGACTCCGTAGGCATCATTCCTATTTTCTTGGACGATATAAATACCACTGTTCTAGATATTCCTCACATAGATGAAACTTTACTCTCGCGAAACACAGTTGAAGACTCTCGTTGGAGCAACGATGCTCTATTTAATAAACTAAAGTTATTTGACTATATTAAGCTTAGTTCGAAAAAGAAGGCAATCCTTCTGAGTCTTTTATGTTCGGATTATTTTTGTAGCAATTTGAAAGATTTCATTTTGGAAACAAATTATGGGAAGTTAGTTATTTGTAAAACCCGAAAATATAGAGACGTTGAAAGTGCATTAAAAATTTGTCTACTACAAAACAAAACATTATCTTCAAGTGATTTACAATCAGACTATATTAGAACTTTCCTTCAAGTTATAGAAAAAGTTGGGGTATTACTATGAGTGTAAAAACGAGTGTACATGCGTATATAACAAATGATCATAATGAAGTTCTTTTAACCCAAAGAGCAGATATACCTATATGGGTTATGCCTGGTGGTACAGTTAAACAAGGAGAATTATTAGAAACTGCACTTATGCGAGAAGTACATGAGGAAATTGGATTAGAAATCGGAGATTTAAAGAAAGTAATGAAATCTAAATTAGGATTATCCTACAAGTATGTGTATACGGCCAAAGTTGTTGGTGGTACTATAAAATTAGATTCAAAAGAGGTTAGAAGTTTATCATGGGTTAGTCCCCAAAGGTTACTTTCTCCCATTTCATTGTTCGAAAAAAATAGAATAATTAAAGTTTCTAACTTTGACGGTAGTTTTATTTCAGAAGAATCTACAATTGATAAGAAACGTGAAATACTGCATTTAATGAGAACTCCTATTTCTTTTTTTTGGGTTTTATTTTCTTATCTATGGAACCATTTGAGAGGTGAAACGAAATTCAGAATTTAGTACTCGGTCAATACCTGTAGTTATAATGAATTCAGAGTTTTGGGAATGGGTTTTGTGTCAAGTACCTCCTAAATATAATAAACTTTTTCCAAAATTGCTGATTTGCATATATGGTATACTATGAGTGTAAGTGGAACAACAAAGGACAGTTAGTTTCAATGGGGGAATGTTTTCCTCTGGAAAAAGAGGTGGGGAAGTAGGCTGCGCTGAGCGTGGTCTTTTTTGTGGTTTGGGAAACTTGCACTTCCGAAGTGCAATAGTAGCTTATAGCTTGACAAATGGTGATTAATAATTTAATATAGGGTTATATGTCAACAAATATTGAGCGGAGAGCAGGGGGAGCAGAGCAAGAAGTTGTTAATGCGTCAGTTATTTTTCCTGATCCTTTTCAAGAGGATATTGAAGCCTTGGGTTTGCCAGGGTTACGTACTTGTAAATTGAGGGTAAGAACAACAAGATGTTCAACAATTGGACCTGAATTAAATTCTGAAGAATATGGAGAGTGGTGGGAGAAAAGAATGCTTGTTTTGCCTGAACCGAAAACTGGAAAGATGAGAGTATATGCTTTTGGATCAGAATACCCCCCTAAAATGGTAGTAGATACTGGTGGAGTAGTGAGTGATGAGGGGAAGAAAGAGGGAGCTATAAGGGTTTTAAGAGATTTAGTTGTGCCAGAACAAGCGTTTGTTCTTGAAATGGCTGGAATTAGGAGATTACTAGAGGAAAATGATCGGGGGGTAGTTGAGTTATCTGGAGTCGAGGAAAAAAGATTAAAAAGAACTTTACGAACTAAACAAACCTTGCTTGATTTAAACCGCGTGCAAAGAAGAATTGGTTTAGCTTTTTTGCCAAAACCTGAAGATTTTAAATCTGATTTACATCATGAACCCGATGATATTGAGAAAGAAAGCCCTGTTTTAGAATTTGTTAGTGGAAAGTATCAAGCCTTTCTTGATAAATCTAAAGGGGCCAGGCCTGTAGAGGCTAGTGTAGGTTCTGTGCCCATAGCAACAGAGTTTGATGGTGGTAGTAGAAATAGGGATAATCAGCAAGCTGTGAATAGGAAAACCGGGCAAAATAAATGGGGTGATTTTGCTTTAGCTGGTTTAACTATTGCTAGCGGAACATCAATTGATGTTGGGCGGGCGTTTGATGTATTGGCTGGAAAATTATTAACAGATGAACAGAGAGATGCTTTAAAAACTAATGCTATTGAATTGTTTGGGCCAGAGATTGGGGTTTGGATGGATGGGTGTGAAGCTGGTCGTGGAGTTGAATCATTACCTGCGGAGTCTGGGTCTGTGCCAGCGCCAATTGCGCCTACGGGGGAGGAGGTGGAGTCTTTGGAGGAAGAAACGGAGGAGCCTGTGGAGAAGACGGTTGCACCTTTGGAGGAAACGGAGGAGCCTGTGATTCAAAAGGTGCCGGAGGCGCCAACGGCAACGGTGGAGCCGGTTGAGAATTTTGATTGGGATGGATTTGTGGGTCAGACAGGGGTAGATTGTTTGTTAACGGATGTGGAGATAATGTCTATAGAGGTTGATGGAGGGCGAGAAGCTCAACTAGTTGTTACAGAGACTGGGGAAGTGTATATGAATTATGGGGATGGGTGGATGAAGGGTGAGAGGGAGGATGGAGAGGATGGAGTGGTTGGTTGGTACTTTACTGGGGTTGGTGGGGCAAGGGATTTGGGGTTGTATTTGACACCGGTGCCTGGTGAGGAAGATGATGGTTCGGGTGTGTTTTTTATTCCTTTGTCTGAGTTGGGGGGTGAGGGTGTGGAGGGTTTGCCAGTTGAGTTACCAGATGGGGCTATAAAGGTATTGCGTATGTTGATGCCTGTTGAGTCGGGATCGTTGGGAGAGGGGTATCAATATGAAGAAATGGAAGTAGAGGTTGAGGCAGAGGTGAGGGCGGGGATGCCTGAGCTTTGGTATTATAATGATCAAAATGAATTAGTTAGGCGAGAGCAGGGTGATTTTGAAATTAGATATTCGGATGAAAGGCACTTGCACTTGATAGCTTTGGATGGTGAGGGAAATAAAATAGCTTGGGCGGATTTTAGTAAGGCTGATTATGGAGAATCTGTTTGGTATTCGGTGACAGATACGTCAAAAAATACTTTAATGCCGATTGCTTTTGCGACCAAAATGGGAGAGTATGAGGAGTCTTGGACGGTGGCAGGTGGGGGTGGGGTGAAACATTATGTTGATCAGGCGGTAATAAGATTTAGGGATGAGGGTGAATTGTGGGTAGGTCCTGGTACACAGGATCTTAATCAGATGGAAGACAATAATTTTATTGCACTTATTGATGAATCTGAAAGAAACTTAGAAAGCGGTGAAGCAATTATGGAAGCGTATGTAATTCGATTAGCCACGGAGTTATATAACTTGAATAATGAGGAAAATATGACGGTGGGAGAAATGAGAGATTTGCTAAGCAGAGGAGAGACAGCACTAATTGATGTTGATGGTGTTGAGTGGGATGTGTCTAAGGGGTTGGAGATAACTTGGACAGAGGTTGCTGAGGCTAGATATGTAGATTGTAGAGCAGATGATGGGGTGTTGAAAATTAAAATGTCTACTATGGGAGGGGTTAAAGATTCATCATTTGCTGGATATCTTGGGTTTGATGTTCCAGAGAACATGGTGATAAATAAACAGGAAAGATCGAAGATTCAAAAAATTATGCTTGGTTTGTTGGATTTTTATAATATTTCCGAGTGGAAGATTAGAAGAGCTGTACAGGTAGATGTTTTGAACAGGTAGTGATTTATTTGTGCTAGACTTTAGGGTGTGAGAGAAAAGATATTTTGGGTGGGTGGAACTATTTTATTATTGGTGTTGGTGGGGTATATTGTTTGGGGCTGGTATAGAATAAATGGAGGAGGGTTGAGGTTTGAGACTAAGATAAGTATGGAAGGAGTAAGCGGTTTTAAGATAAATTCGTTGAGTTTAAAAAAAGATTTAAGGAGGTTGGAGGTGGGAAAAATGGTGTATAAGGATGTGGGGGGAGAGACAAATAATTTGGAGGTGGGAAAAATGGTTTTTGAGTTGGTGAGTGATGTGGGTGTGGTAAAAGTCAGACTAAGAGGAGGAGATGGAAATACGGCGGCTGGATTTGGTTGGGAGATTGATGGAGACGAGGAACTGGTTAAGATATATGTATCGCCTTTGGTGATTGCTAGTGGAGATGAAAAAGAGACGAATAGGCTGGTGTACTGGGCGATATTAAACTCTTTTGATAGGTTGAAGGTGGTGAAAAATGAGGCCGTGCAGGAGAGAATTGATGAGCTGGTGGGTGAGCGAACTAAGAAAGCCAGTTTTCCAGTAACCATAAGGCTTGATTAATTAGTATGATTAAGGCGTGAGTAAAGAAAAAAAGAATGGGTTTTTAAAATTAGTGATATTAGGAGTGGTGTTGGTGGGATGGTTATTTAAAGTTGATGGTGAGGTGTGGGCTTGCAGTGGTGAGGCTGAGTGCTGTAATATTGTAGATCAGGTTTGGTATTGTTCTGGGGATCATAGTGAATTGTGTAGTGGATCATCTGATCCTTATTGTGCTAATAGAGGTTTGGGAACTTGTGTTCGTGGTCCTGATTCTTGTTTCGATTCTTATACCACGGGGTGTATCTTGGGGTGGAAGAATGGAGTTTATGGTTGTAATCCACAGTCGTGTTTGCCTGGGCAGACGCATTTTTCTGATACTTGTAGTTGGGGGAATGTGCCGGATTGTAATGATTCATCGGCGGCATCGTGTCAGGGGAAAGATATAGGCGATGCTTGTGTTAATAATGGGACGTGTCAGGACGGGAATGGTGACGGGGCTTGTACTTGTAGCGGGCAGGATGATCCTTGTACGGAGGGGGGGTGGGTGGATGATGCTTGTGGTTGGAATAATGAATGTGAAACTGATCAAATGAGGCAGACAAGAAGCTATACTCCGGCGGGTTGTTTGCCGACGGAATATCAGTGTATAGATGATGAAGTTCCTGCTTGCCGTCCTGCTGTTTGTGTTAGTTCTGCGATTGATACCACTGTTCTTGTTAAGGATAGTTCACTTGTGATTACGGTTACTGGTAGCCCCCCCGAGTCAACGATAAATTATTTTTCGCTTGCTTTTTATAATAAGGATAATCTTGATGGGGGTAATCCTAAGCCTATTTGGTTTACGGGTACTACTCATTATTCAAGAATATGTTATGCCGATGGGTCAAGTTCTGGTTGTACGGTAAGCGGCAATAGTGCTACTTTTACTATTAATTATAGTGAGTTAAACTATCCTGATTTGAATTGGGGAGGCGGTTATCCAGTTAATATTCAGGTTAATGGTTACTTTGGTCTGGCGGATGGTGGATTTTCTCGGGCTGATGGCAATTGTGTTGAAAGTTTTAATATGTGTGCACCTACCAGCCCTGGTGTGCCTGTTTTGACTAGTCCGGCGAATGGGACTGAGACTGGTTTGACGGTGACTTTGGATTGGAATGGGGTGGGTAGTTGGGGGGAGGACTGTGGAGCTGGTGTAAGGAATTATTTAGTTTATGCTAATCAGTTTATTGAGGCGACTACAAGAAGGACGACTACGACGGCAACTTCTTTTTTGTTTGCGCCGACGGATGTTGGAATGTGGTATT
>JAHJQJ010000019.1 GCA_018819325.1 Patescibacteria group bacterium | reverse complement strand
TTAGTAAAACGGACATACAACATATACACATTTTACCCTTAGTACGACAAAACTCCAGTCTCAAAATCTTTTAGTTGGATACATCAAGCACTTTATTTTTCCAAAACCCGAAACTATGACGAAGTGAGCAAGTCAGGAAAGGTTCCACCAGCAGCTCTATCATGTCCACCGCCAAGACTCATTCTTTCTGCCAAATCTCTAACACTCACGTTTTTTGGTAAGGATCTTAGTGAAATTCCACAAACTCCGTTATCTTGAGGGGTAATCACAAAGCCCCAAGGATGATCCTCAATCATTCTAAGATAATGAGTCATATAAATATGACTTGCTTCACTCACTTCATTACTTGTATATTTTTCCAAATTTTTGAACCCATGAGTTAAATAACTAGTTTGATAACTTGGCCATCCGTCAACCTTATGATATTCAGTATTTTTAATTAGCTCCTGAATTAAAACAAAAACTCTGATCGATATACTTCGATATCTAGACTGAAATTCTTGAATCTCAATTTCTCCTATTTCAATTAGTTTTTTAGCTATTGACAGAGTCTTTGTTTGATAAGGCTTCAAATAGGCAAAATTTCCCGTATCTCCCAAAATCCCCAACAAAAATATCTCTGCTAATTTTTTATCCATCTTCACATCTTTGTGAAACAACAAGTAGATAATTTCAGCACAAGATGAAGCCAAAGGATCAACCAGGGTTAAATCAAAACGATCAACTGGAGAACTGTGATGGTCAATACAAATAGTTTTACCAACCAAACCTCTTAATTTCTTAGGATCAAAACTAAATCTATCAAATTGACTTCCATCACAGACAATAAGCAAACATCCTTTCTTAACCACTTCAACGATATCAGAGACAAACTGGATCTTCTTAAAATTTTCAAAAGATTCAAAAGCATTAATTGATTTACCCGTGCAGATAATCTCAATCTCCTTATCAGGATATTTTTCAGCTAATAGTCTGTAAACAGCCAGCATACTGGCTATAGAATCATCATCTGGGCCAACATGCCCAGTAATCACTATATTTTCTGCCTCCTCCACCATCTCCCAAAACCTTTCTCTAAATTTTTTTTTACTTGTCATTCTCCCTCTCTTTGTCATTCTGGCTTGTCCAGAATCTTTTCTTAATAATCGCAAACTCCGGCTCCAAAGCATTGTATTCTTGTACAAATTTAGGATCTTGAAACAATTTTTTTCTGAATTTATCAAAACTCTTAATTCTTGCCTGCTTATTTTTCTTCATATTAAAAATTATACCCCACTTCTTACCTCGTCATTCAACTCTCACAATAGTCATTCTGGCAGTTCCTGGACTTGGCCAGGACGATGGTCCAGAATCCACCCGTAGTCGTCATTCTAGTCGTTGGGTTGTCATTCTGGCTTGTCCAGAATCTAAATTTTAGAATACAAATCCTTAAATCCAGGATTAAACTCTTCAATCATTTCAAGTTTGTCTTTCCGATTCATGTCTTTAATTTGTTTCTCTCTAATAATCGCTTGTTTTATCTCTGGTAAAGCTTCAAAGTAGATAAGTTTATGTAAATTATATTTGGTGGTAAATCCGGGTGCAATTCCAACCTTATGTTCATAGGCACGCCTTTTTAGGTTGCTGGTCACTCCCGTATAAAGAGTAGGTCTATCATTAGCCATCACATAAACAAAACCTTGTTTGGTCATATCTAAAACATAACAGATTCTGGATGCGTTCGAAAACTCACTTACCAGAATGACGGACGGAAGAACCTAGCCACCTCTGTTCTATAAGCAATCCTTCAAACTTCATCTCTTGCCACACCGCCTCTGTTACAAATGGCACAAATGGATGCAGTAGTTTCAAAAAC
Source organism: Patescibacteria group bacterium (assembly GCA_018819325.1). GTDB lineage: Bacteria > Patescibacteriota > Microgenomatia > UBA1400 > MFAQ01 > JAHITH01. Next base: position 8,339 of record JAHJQJ010000019.1, on the reverse strand, counting down.
GTTTTCAGGCCTTCAAGTAACGCCTTATTACTAATCTCATTCTTCTTGTTTTGCTCAATTACCTCATCACAATACCAATGCCAAAATTCGTTGTATGCTGTCTCCGCCGCCATTCCAATTCTAAACTTCTCCAAATGATTATTTACCGTTTTAATAATCATTTTCAATCGCTCATCAAATTTTTTTTCGGCGAAAGGCGGTTCGTAACCTTCGGCGCTCTGCAACGTAGTGAAAGAGGGTTGCGAACCTTCAGCGGCCTGCAGCCGACTTTCAATATACCTCGCCGCATTCCAAATCTTATTAGCAAAATTCCTCATCCCTCTAATGGTATTTTCATCCACACTTTTATCCTGCCCAGCCGCAGAACTCATCACCAAAGCCATTCTAATCGCATCTGCCCCATATTTTTCTATCATATCAGTTGGATCTATCGTGTTATTTTTACTCTTACTCATCTTTTGACCTTTAGAATCCCTAATCAATCCATTCAGGTACACATGTTTAAAAGGGCTTTTCCCTGTCATCTCAATCCCCAAAAGCATCATTCGCATTACCCAGATTGGCAAAATATCATATCCGGTTTCCATCATCGTGGTAGGGTAGTAGTACTCAAAATCCTTTTCTTTGTTGGTCTTCAAGGTCACCACTGGCCACTGACCAGAAGAGAACCAAGTATCAAAAGTATCGGTTTCCTGCACATATCCTTTACCAGGACTTTTTTTACTTACCACATACTCATTTTTATCTTTGCCCTTAAACCATACTGGCATTCTAATTCCCCAGACAATTTGTCTGGAAATATTCCAATCCTTGATATTCTCCAGCCAATGTCTCAAAATCTTCTCTCTGCCTGCCCCACAAATAACAGTCTCTTTATTATCCAGTGCCTTCAAAGCTTTCTTGGCCAAGGGCTTAGTTTTAATAAAAAACTGAGTCAAGGGTAATGGTTCAATTACTCTTCCACACCTATAACATGTCCCCACTCTATGAACATAGTTTTCATCAATTTTTTCCATCAACCCCTTTGCTTGTAAGTCTTCAACCACTCTTTTTCTAGCATTTACAACCCCCAAACCTGCATATTTTCCTGCTACCTTCATCAGTTTGCCCTTAAAATCAATTACCTGCTTAATTTCTAGATTATGTCTCTCTCCCATCTGGAAATCATTTTCGTCATGTGCAGGGGTGATCTTTACAGCCCCCGTACCAAACTCCATGTCAACTATAGTGTCTGCGATTACTTTTAATTTAAACTTACCAATTAATCCCTCTACTTCAATCTTCCCCCCAATCCATTTCTTGTATCGTTTATCTTTGGGGTTCACCGCCACCGCCGTGTCACCAAACTTAGTCTCTGGTCTAGTAGTTGCCAGAATAAACGGGCCGTATTTAATGTAGTAAAGAGGATCCTTGCGTTCTACATACTCCACCTCTAGTTGAGAATAGCTAGTTCCACATCTTGTACAGTAGTTAACCAGCCTTTCACCCCTATAAACCAAGCCTTTCTTGTGCAAGTTAATAAAGGTATCCAAAACTAAATCTACTATGTCTTTATCTAACGTAAACTTCAACCTACTCCAGTCTGCACTTGCCCCCAGTCGCTTCATCTGGTCAATCGCCACTCCACTGTTTTCTTCAACATAATTCCAAATCATTTGATAAAGCGTTTCCCTATCAAAATCAAACCTACTCTGACCCTTTTTAGCCAATTTTTTTTCAAAAACATACTGAGTTTCTATTCCTGCGTGATCTGTACCTGGTAGCCACAAAGCATTCTCACCTTTCATTCTATGATATCTAACAAAAACATCTTCAACCGATACAAACATTGCGTGTCCAACGTGCATTGGATCATTTGCATTCGGTGGTGGCATAATAACGCAGAAAGGTTTAACCTTGCTTTTCAAGGCCTTCTCTCCAGACGGAGGGGTAAACACCCCACTACCTTCCCACTTTTTATAAATTTTTTCCTCATGTTTTTTATGATCCCAAGTCTTCTCCATGCCCATATTCTACCTTAAATAGAAGAAAAAACTCCCTTTTGAATATATTGTTTAATCAAGCTCTGATAAGGGACGCTGATTTCGTTAGCTTTTTCTTTAACTCTATCTAAAAGATAATCAGGTAAACGAATAGAAATAGGTCTACTGCTGGGTTTTAAGTTCGGAAAACTTACCCTTACAAAATCTTTAGGGTCAAGATACTCACTAAGATCAATTTTAGACCAAAACAATCTTTCCTGATTCTCATTTTTAAACTTGGGAACTTTAATTTGTTTTTTCATAGAGTTTTATTTCTTTTTTATTAATATCTCTAGACGAGATTATTCTAACTTTCCTTTTTCTTACGGTAAAAACCGTATATAACAATCTCTCGTTTTTGGTTTTACCCAAAAGAATAAATCTTTCTTCTTGTCCAGAGTGTAAAGGATCTTTATAAATAACTTTATTAAAATCAAAGAATGTTTCTTCAGTTTCTTTATCTTTAACCGTATGTTTTCTATTTTTATTAATATTGCCTTTATCCCAATCAAATCCAATCTGGTCTTTAAGTGCTTTCATTTCATTTGTATATACCACATTATACACATCAAGCTCTTCTTGTCAAGAACAAAATCGCTCTTGCTTTGCTATAATAATCTTTAAGAAGGGGGTGATTAATTTGAAAAAGGGAATAATAACCCATTACTATGACAAACTTGGTGTAGGTATCATTAAGCTTTCGTCTGGTCTAAAAACTGGTGACTCTGTTACTATAAAAAACAAGGCAGGCGAAGATGTTTTCACTCAAGACATCACTTCCATGCAGGTTGATCACAAAGAAGTAAGTTCAGCCAAAAAAGGCGACGAGATTGGAGTTAAAATAGACAAACCAGTCCAAAAAGGCTGGCAAGCCCACACCTAAACTGACAAGGACGGTCCTTGTCACTCTTCCAAACTCCAGCGGGGTAGTCTTTCAATTGTGTCAAAATCCTTCTCTTCAACCACCTCGCCTCGCCGTAGCTCACCAGAGCGAAGGCGGGCCTCGTCTCTCAAAGCTTTTTGGTACCCTGCCAAACCAATCATGCCCGCATTATCACCACACAAAATATTTTCCTCAGGAAAGCAGATCTCAATCCCTAGGTCATCCCCTAACTTTTTTAGTTTTTCCCGTAGTCTTTTATTAAATATCACTCCACCTCCAACCAATAAATGTTTAATTTTTCCATTAAGGTAAGGTAATGCGTTCACCCTTACCACCCTTATCAAGTGTTCAAAGCAGGCTTCTTGATAACTAGCCGCCAAGTTCTGAACAGTTTCTTCATTTAATTCTCCCCCCAATTTTTCCCTTTCAATTAATCTTAGTAAGGCCGTTTTTAATCCAGAATAACTAAATCTACCCTCACCCTCTCTGCCTTTTAAAGGCATTGGCAGTTCAAAACTATCCACATCTCCCAACACCGCCTGTTTTTCTATTACCGGCCCGCCTGGATAACCCAACCCCAGCATTTTACCTGCTTTATCTAGTGCTTCACCCAAAGCATCATCGGCCGTCTTCGCCAAGGTTTTATATCTACCGATTTTTTCTACCAGATACAACTCCGTATGCCCACCGCTTACCACCAGTCCCAAAGCTGGAACCCATTCGTTATCCGGTGCGCTTGCTAACAGATGTCCTTCTAAATGGTTTACTGGTATCAGGGGCGTCTTCCATTTTTTACAAAGCTCCTTAGCTTTTAATATCCCCACCTCCAAAGCAATTGCCAACCCCGGGCCAACCGTTACTGCCACAAAATCCGCCCCCTTAACCCCAGCTTCTTCCAGCGCTTGTTTAATAATTCCATCAATCCTTTCCTGGTGTGCTCGTTTAGCAATACTTGGCACTACACCTCCCCAAGGGGCGTGTAGTTTTATCTGGCTCCAGACAACGTTAGATTTAATGATTCCATCTGCCACCACCGCCACACTGGTCTCATCACAACTAGTTTCAATCGCCAATATCTTCATTCTATTTCAATAATCCTTTCATTCTCACCCTTCCCATAATTTATTCTCACCCATACCAACTTACATGAACGATCGTCGATATAATTTGGTAATATATCCCTTACTTTATCTGCCCATTCTACTACGATTATTTTTTTTTCTTTAATTCTTCTTTCAAATCCAATCTCAAGTAATTCTTTTGGATCCTCTATCCGCCAAGCGTCAATGTGAATTAATTTGCCCAAATCATATTCTGCCTCCAAGGTAAAAGTAGGGGAGGTCACATCATTTTTAACACCCATAGCCCCAGCTATCCCCTTTGTAATCTGCGTTTTACCCGTTCCCAGCTCTCCCTCCAGAGCAAACACCACCGCTCGTTTACCCAAGTGTTTCTTATTTTCTCGCCACAGTCTTGCTCCCAACTCTCTAGTTTCTTTCTCACTATTTGTAATTATTCTATCTTTCATATTTAAACCCCTACACCTCTCAAGTACACCGCCTGCCAAGGTTTAAAGTTAGAATAAAAGGTTTTCTCGTAAATTACCTCCCCTTCTCTTTTTACCACATACTCAAACGAAGTCTTAGCTCCCCACGCCGCCCAGTCAATTTGCCTTACCACACCCACTGGCAGAGTAGGATCGTCTTCATACAAAGGTTCCAGTGGCGGACTTTGCCCCCAGACCTTAGGTTCGCTGATACTTGAAACTCTCCCATCACTGGTGCCAAAAATATCAATATGCATGGCCAGGTTTTTGGTATCTACAGTTGTCTGTATTAGAATATGTCCTGGTGTATCGTTCAAAAACTTCAGGTCTGCCGTTGGGGCATACACCGTGGCATCAATTCCCGGACCAGAGTCTTGTTCATAGTAACTTACTCGGTAAGAATGAGCTTTCCTTTCAACAATCGGCAACCCCGCCGCCATCGCCGCTCTAAACATAGTGGTAGACACCTGACAAGTTCCACCACCATCACCCAAAACTGTTCTTCCGTCTTTTATTACATAAGCACTTTGGTATCCAGTCCCAGCAGAAATCTCTCCGATTTCTTTGTTAAACGAAAATACTTCCCCTGGCGGAATCAAAGCATAATTAATCCGTCTAGACGCCAAAGCCACGTTGAAGACTCTACTAGGTATGGAGTGGGCAAACCTAGACCCACCTCTTCCCAAAAGCCTTTCTATTCCTAAATTATTTACCTCACTTGCCTTTATCGTAGGTTCCGTCAATTTTACCGGCAAAACCACTTCTACTATGTCATCCTGAACTTGTTTCAGGATCTCCTCTTCCAATACATTTTTAAACCCTTCTTTGTCTAGTTCAATTCCCTTAAGATCTGCTTGAAACTCAACCACTCCATCACCCTCAAACATAAACACCGCATCTTGAGGTTCTCTATCAATCTTGCTTCCAAGCAATAAAAACAATTCATCAAAAGCCACTTCGTTTAGCTTAGAATCCACCACCCCCATTAAACTAATTACCTCCTTAGTGGATAGCTCCATTTCAAAACCTTCATATTTTAATATCATGGTTTTATCAAGCCATTTATTAGCTAACTCCAAAGCTTCTGCCACTTTTTTGTCGTCATATCCAGCCACATTTATTTTTACGGGAACGCTGACAACTTGCTTGCCCGGCCTTTTCATTGCTTTCACTATTTCCTTAACCAAACCCTCCTCATCTACCCAAACACCATCCGTCCCAGCCACAAACTCTGGCACACCTTCTTCATTTAAGCCTATCCTTGACGGCACATACTCTTGTCTTACTTTTTCATCTGCCAATGATATCAATCCCTCTAGCTCATCTTCATCATAACTAATCGCTGGTTCAATATTTAATGGCTCAAAAAAATATAAAATCCTCTCTCTTAACTGCGTCAACAAATTTCCATTTCTACCCACACCCATTGCTAAGCTAGTAGTCCAGCCAAAATCATAAGCAATCTGCAAATTAGCCACCTTAACTAGTTCGTCCCCATTATATTCAAGAGTAATTTCATTAGGGTTTTCATTAAACTTTTCTTGTAATATCTGTTCAAGATTACTCCCGCTAATTCCAGATACCTCAATCCCAGACACCATCACATGCGGTATCACTCTATCTGAAAAAACTCGCCAATGAATCAAAAATGCCACCATTACCGTTATCACTACTACTTCAATCAACCAAAACAACCATCGTATTTTCTTCATAATATCTTGATATACTAATTGTACACATAATAAAACCATGATTAACGAACCAACTTCACCATTGCCACCTCTCCCATCAGAGACTCCTCCACCGCCCCCAAACTATCAACCACCAGAACCAGTTGCCGCCCCACCTAAAATCAAACTTTCTACTACAAAAATTATTCCCATAATCGCTGGGGTATTAATTCTTGGTCTAATTATCTTTTTTGCCATAAAGCTTTTAAATAAAAAGCCAGCCACTTCTCAAACAACTCCAGTTAAGACCACCACCATTACTTACTGGGGACTCTGGGAACCTCTCTCAGTCATGCAGCCGGTTATCACCGCCTTCGAGAAAGACAACCCCACTATAAAAATAAACTACATCTCTCAATCTCATAAGGATTACCAGCAAAGACTAAGCAACGCCCTTACCAGCCAAGATCCTCCAGACATTGTTAGACTCCACACCAGCTGGTTGCCAATGTATATAACCGATCTTTTACCAGCTCCTGCCAACACCGTCTCTACTACTCAAATAGAAACAAATTTCTACCCCACCATTACTTCAACCCTAAGCTTAAACAACCAAGTCTACGGAGTACCAATCGCCGCAGAAGGATTAGCTCTCTTCATTAATTCCACCATGTACCAACAGGCCTCGCTTCAGGTACCAGAAACCTGGGAAGACTTAAGAAGTAACGCCAAAAAATTAATTATAAAAAATCCTGAAACTGGTAAGATTGTAAGGGCTGGTGTAGCTTTAGGAACCACCAACAATGTAGCCCATTGGCCAGATATTGTCTCTCTAATGCTCCTACAAAATGGAGTTAATCTTTTTGATCCCCAACCCCAGTCCGTTATCGATGCTCTTACTTTTTATACTCTTTTTGCTACCAGCGACCAAGTTTGGGACTCTACTTTTCCAGACTCTATTAGCGCTTTCGCCAATGGCAAAGTAGCCATGGTGTTCGCTCCAAGCTGGAGAGCTGTAGAAATTCAAACCATTAACCCCACTCTCTCTTGGTATACGGCTCCAGTACCCCAACTTCCAGACACTCCGTCTGTTTCTTGGGCATCCATCTGGTTCGAGGCTGTCCCCAAAAACGCCCCCCACTATCAAGAAGCCTGGCAGTTTTTAAACTTCTTAAGTTCTGCCAAAGCTCAACAGCTTCTTTTCGAGTCAGCCGCCAAAGACAGGGGGGTGCCTCAACCACCAGCCAGTAAGGCAGTAGCTTCTCTTGCCCAGCAAAATCCAATTTTGGAACCCTACATTACCAGTCTGCCAACCGCTAGAACCTTTTATACCACTTCTCTTACCCACGATCAATCAACCGGCTTAAGCTCAAGATTAATAAAATATCTAGAGGACGCAGTTAATTCCATATCCACTGGTCAACAACAAGAAGTAGCAGTCAACACCATGATTTTAGGCTTCAACCAAGTTCTTAGCCAGTTTGGTCTAGTCACCCCAGCTCCACAACCAGCTCAATGACGCTATTAGAGGTTGAAAAAACAATTAAATACTCAAGCTTCTTTGGTGCATCTCTTACTTTAAAGGAACTCCATTTGTGGCTAATCTCACCTCACATTCATTCATTTATGGAAGTATCTAATTTCATATCCAAACACCCGGCACTTCAAAAGCAACTAATCTCTAAACATGATCAAAAAAAAACTAGACTTACTAAGCAGAAAACCAAAAGCATTCAGAAACTAATATCTGTTTTAAAATGCATCCCCAGTATCCAACTAATCGCCTTAACCGGTTCTCTTTCAATTGGCAATCCCAAAAAATACGATGACATAGATTTAATGATTATCACCTCTCCAAACACCCTCTGGCTTACTAGACCATTTGTTATTTTACTGACTTCTTTTTTATCTAAACGAAGAAAACCAGGCGAACCCCTGGGGTTGAACAATCAAGTCTGTATAAACCTATGGTTAGACCAAACCAGCCTCATAGTTCCCAAGTCGAAGCAAAACCTTTATACCGCCCACGAAGTCCTACAAACAAAACCCCTATTCGACAGGGGAGGAGTCCATCAACAATTTATAAGAGTCAATTCCTGGACTCGCAAACATCTCGCCGCCGCCCACGAGCGAAAGTCTCCCCCGGGGTTGTGTTGCGCCTGCGGCGAACCCCGGGGGTGGCTGAAGCAAACCCTAAACCTCCTCTTCTTCACCTCCCA
>JAHJQJ010000018.1 GCA_018819325.1 Patescibacteria group bacterium | reverse complement strand
TGAAACAGACGTGTCCGATTTGGCAGACACCATAATTTTGGCTTCTTACCAACACTCTACCAAACAGACAACCATTATCTCTATTCCCAGAGATCTCTGGATTGATTCTTTGAAAACAAAGATCAACGCCGTTTATCATTACGGTCAACAAAGAAATCCCCCAGTAGGTTTAAATCTAATTCAGGCATCTATTCAAGAAACTTTGGGGTTGCCTGTGCATTATACGGTCGTGGTTAACTTTAATAGTTTTATAGAGGTAATAGACTTGCTTGGTGGAGTAGAGGTAAATGTAGAAACAAGTTTTACCGACTCTCTTTTTCCAATTCCTGGTAAAGAAAATGATTATCCAATAGAAAGTCGCTATGAAACCATAAGCTTTGAACAAGGTTTGCGGACAATGGACGGCCAGACCGCCCTTAAGTTTGTTCGCTCTCGTCATGCAGAGGGAGACGAGGGTACAGACTTTGGTAGAAACAAAAGACAGCAATTGGTTATAAAAGCCCTGCGGCAAAAATTATTGTCTGCCAAGGTTATTTTTAACGAATCAACTCGTTCCCAGTTATTTGGCATCATGCAAAAAAACCTAGTTACTAATTTGAAACTTGATGACTATCCGTCTATGATTAAATTGTTAATTACTTCAAGAAGCCAACCGTTTGGGTCGATTGGTTTGTTGACCGAAAGCAATGATGGCGAAATTGCTATCTTAGAAAATCCACCTAAATATTTATATCAAAATCAATGGGTGCTAATAGCTAAAGACGGGAACTGGCCAGCTTTAAAACAATACATTCAAAACAGCCTTTAACAAAAGGCGGTTCGTCCGTCATCGTCATTCCTGCGAAGGCAGGAATCTATGTAAATGGATCCCCGCCTGCGCGGGGATGACGGGGGGGTGCGGGATGACGGGGGTTTAACAAAGGTGAGACCTTTGTTAAGATTTGGAATGACTAGGGGAGTTTAATCAAGTAACCTTCCTCCCCACTAAAAACTACTTCACCCAATTTCAATAATTCTTTCTCATCTATCTTATACTCTTTCCTTTCATCTACCCCAACCACTATCCAGCCTACATTGAAACTCTCTAGGATTGTTTTATCTCCGGTCTCGTAGAAATCTTTTACCATTTTCTCTCTTTTTCCTACCACATCATATCCACCTCGCCACAACCACTCGTGTACTCTCCAGCCAACCACCGTTGGTGTTCCAGAAAAGGCAGACACACTATTTAGCTTGCTATAACTATCTCCTACCGCCTCTAGCAAATTTTTGCCATCTTTGTTTTTCTCTAAATATTCAATCATTCCCCATTTTTCCGTATCTTTTTTTAACCAGGTTAAACCATCTAGCCCTTTATAGTTCTTAAACCCTCCGTAGTAAGAACTAAAAGCCTGTAGCGGAAACAGCATAAACCCCAGCCACAAAACAAAAATAGCCACAATCCCCGTCATCCTGAGCGAGCGGTTCAAAGGATTTCTCATCGGACGGCTCTTGCCGCTTGAGTGACCGCATTCCCATGCGGGCTCTTCCGATGTGGAATCCATCGGGGCCAGAATCCTCCCCATCACCCAGCCAAACAATAAACCCATCATAATAAACGCCTGGTAAGTAAGCTTAAACATGGTATTGGCCCGCTGATGCGAACCATAAATGTCTTTTACATAGACCACTTCTGGAATTAAAAGCAATAATATCGCCGTTATTCCCAAGGTCAAAACCATTAGATTCTGGAGTCCTCGTCTGAACTCGTCCCCAGAATGACGTTTCTTGTCAATCTGCTGTTTTTCCGTCATTCTGCCAGAGTCCAGCTCAGCGGGGGCTTGTCCAGAATCTTTTCTAGCCATAAATATTGCAATAACCGCCACTATTATGTGTCCTCCCCATAAAACCATCATCTGCCACAAAGGCGATCGACCACTAACTAAACTAACTCCGTCGGAAAAAGACTTGAAATTTAAAAGCCAAGGTAACGCCACCACCCCCGCCACACCTATCATCAAAAATAAATTTTTAATGTGTACTTTTTTAAAATTAACTAAAACAAATACTCCTAAAAGCAGACCATAAACGGCTACATCCCAAGTATTAGTC
>JAHJQJ010000017.1 GCA_018819325.1 Patescibacteria group bacterium | reverse complement strand
ATACAGGTTAAGGAGGTGGAGGAGTATAACGTGTTTGATAATAAGGGTAAGGTGGCTTTTACGGAGTTGGTTTTAAAGAATGAGTCGTTTAAGCCAATAAAGAGTTACAAGGATTTATCGGTTGATTCTTTGTCTGCTATTACTTCTTCTTTGGCTAAGTTTGGTGATGGAGAGTCGGCGGTAATTCAATTTATTGTGAGTCCGGCAGATTCTTTATGGAGTAAGTCTGGTGGAGGATATTTATCCAAAACAAAAAAGGATGAGGCGGATCCAGAAAAGGCAAGTTTTAAGATGAGTCCGCAGGATATGGAGGCGATTGATCAAAAAATAGGTAAACCAGGGTTTTTAACAAGTGCCAGGATTGTGTGTGTGGCGCCTAGTGAGGGGCAAGCCAAGAGTAACTTAAGTAACTTAAAAGGGGCTTTTGCTCAGTATTCTAGCGATTTGAATAGTTTTTCTTCAAAGAAAATTAGGTTTAAAAAAGGTTTTATGGTGGATTTTGTTTATAGATATCAGTCGATGTTTGGTAATAACTCTGTTTTGTCTAGTGATGAGTTGGCGACCGTTTGGCATATGCCAAATAACACAATAGCAACGCCACACATTTATTGGTTGAATGCCAAGAGTGCGCCGGCGTCTGGTGGGTTCCCGTCTACTGGAATTTGGTTGGGTAGATCTATTTATAGAGGTCAGACAAGAAATATATTTATGAGTGAGGCGGACAGAATGAAGCATATGTATATTATTGGAAGAACTGGTACGGGTAAGACGGAGTTTTTAAAACAAATGATTATTCAAGATATGAGGGCGGGTAACGGTTTGTGTTTTTTGGAGCCACACGGTGATGGAATTGAGGAATTGTTAGAGATGGTACCACCAGAAAGGGCAGAAGACGTGATTGTGTTTGACCCGGCGGATGAAGAGAGACCAATTGGATTTAACCCAATGTCGGTTAAGAATTATGAGGAGATTTATCAAGTGGCCAGTTCCATAATTAATTTAATGTACAAACTTTATGATCCGAATAAAACAGGTATGGTTGGTCCTAGGTTTGAGCATTCTATAAGAAATATTATGTTGACGGTGGCGGTAGAAAAGGGAGCGGGGTTTATAGAAATTGTGCGGGCTTTGACTGATAGTAAGTATGTGCAAGAGTTGTTACCTAAGGTTAAGGATCCGATAGTTAAGAGGTACTGGACGGATCAGATAGCTCAGACGTCTGATTTTCACAAAAGTGAGGTGCTGGATTATATTGTGTCTAAGTTTGGCAGGTTTATTACTAACAAGATGATAAGAAATATAATAGGGCAGAGCGAGACGACCTTGGATTTTAGAAAAGCAATGGATGAGGGAAAGATTGTGTTTTTGAAATTGGCTAAAGGATTGATTGGTGAGGAAGACTCTAATTTTTTAGGGTTGGTGTTGGCGCCAAAAATTTTGCAGGCAGCTTTGTCTAGGCAAGATATGCCAAAATCGGAGAGAAGGCCGTTTTATTTCTATGTTGATGAGTTTCAGAATTTTGCTACACCAGATTTTGCCCAAATGTTGTCTGAGGCCAGAAAATATAACTTGGGGTTAATATTGGCTAATCAGTTTGTGAGTCAGGTAGACGAGCAAGTAAGAGATGCTATTTTTGGTAATGTAGGTACGTTGATGAGTTACCGTGTTGGAGTTCAAGATGCAAGTATTTTGGCCAAAACCTTTGCGCCCACTTTTAATGAAGCTGATTTGACTAATATTGGAGCTCAGAATATTTATGTAAAGACTATTATTGAGGGTACGCCAGTGCCACCGTTTAGCATGAATGTATGGCGAGACTTAGGAAAAGAAAAAAACTATGGTAGTCCAGAGGTTGCCAAGTTAGTGAAGGAATTGTCTGCTTTAAAGTATGGTAGAGATAAGGAAGAGGTAGAGCAGGAGATTATGAAGAGATCCAAGATGTAGTTGGATCAGAGAGAAAGTCTTGCCAAGAAAGAATTTGGCCGTTGGTGCGGTTTTGGGAGTCGTCACCACCATAAAGTAGGTGTAGTTTGGTTGGTTTGGGAAGGTAGTTTTTAATAAGTTTGAGTTTGGTGAAAGGGTTTTGGTGGATGGTTTGGGCGGACTTGATTTCGTAAAGGTTGATTTTGGTGCCAGACTCTAGGAGCATGTCTGCTTCTAGACCGGTTCGGTCACGCCAGAAATAAGGAACGATGGGGCTATTGTTATTGGCTAGAGATTTGTAGGTTTCTGAGACGAGGAAAGTTTCGAAGATGGCGCCTATTTGGGAGTGTAAAGAAAGTTCTTGAGGAGAGTTGATGCCTAGTAGACGGCAAACTAAACCGGTGTCTAGAAAGTATAATTTGGGAGTTTTGGTAAGGCGTTTGTTAATGTTGGTGAAGTATGGTTGGAGAAGTTTGATTAGGCCACTAGTTTCAAGTAGGTCAATCCAAGATTTGATGGTGTTGTGGGTGACCCCAATGTCTGATGCCAGGGTGGAAAGGTTTAAAAGTTGGCCGGTCCGACCAGCGGCCAATCTTAAAAATTTGTCAAAGGTTGATAGGTTGTCTATTTTGGAGATTAGGTTGATGTCTTTTTCTAGGTAGGTTTTGATGTAGTTGTTGTGCCATTCGATAGGGTTGACTTTTTGGGTGTAAATTCTGGGGTAGCCCCCAAGCCAGATTTGATGGTGTAGGTTTTTTTTGGCGAGTCGGTTTTTTTTGAGTTCTTGGTAAGAAAATGGATAGAGATTGAATATAGAGATGCGGCCAGCTAAGGATTGAGAAATGGAACCAAGCATGAGGAAGTGCTGAGAGCCGGTGAGGATGTATTGGCCATTGATTTTGTCTTGGTCTGTTTTGACTTGAAGGTACGAAAAAATTTGAGGGACGCGTTGAACCTCATCGAGTATGACGTATTTAGAATAACGGTTAAGAAAGCCGCGTGGATCTTCGGAGGCGAAACGGAGGTTATCTGGTAACTCTAGATTGACATAGTCGTATTTGGGAAACATGGATTTGGCTAGCGTGGTTTTGCCTGATTGCCTGGGTCCTAGTAGTCCAATGATGGGGTTTTTTTTGGCGGATTTTTTTATGGATGACGATAGTATGCGGGGGATGATCATAATAAGGAGTATATCATGTGGTTGTAAAATTGTCAATTGGATTTACAATTTTACAAGATGCAAACGGGATGACAAGGAGTGCAGGTGAGGCTATAATACAAGTGGCTGAGGGCCGGTAGCTCAGTTGGTCAGAGCGCCAAGCTTATACCTTGGTGGTCGCTGGTTCGAGTCCAGCCCGGCCCACCACGTAATAAATTTTCTTAAGTAAATTTAAACGTGGCAGGCCATGAAAAAAATAAAAAAGGAAAAGGACAGATTGCTTTTGGGATTTGATTCTCCGTTGTTAGATGAGATGGATGCAGAAGAAGAGGAAGAGTCTAAAGACATTGTTATTTCTGGTAACTTGGGAATAGGGGAGAAAGGGAACCCTGTAACTATTGTGATAGAGGATGAGATAACGGGAGAGAGTTTAGAGATAAATCATGTAGGTTCTGCTTTTGTGGTGGTGGAAGACAAAAGAAGAAGTTCTTCTGGTTGGTTAGCAGTAGCGGTTGGAGGGGTAGAAAAACTGAATCAGGTGCTGGGGTTTTTGGCTGGAATAACTTTAGATGGATTAAATAAGATGATGAAGAAAAATTAGAGCTCGGAGAGTTGGGGTTTGTCTTTTGTGGGTTTATTGGGGATGAATTCTAGATATTTTTCTGTGGTAGAAAGACGTTTGTGACCAACGAGTTTAGAAATGTATACAAGTGGACTACCAGCTGTAAGCTGATGGGCTATAAAGGTGTGGCGCAAATCATTTACTTTTACGTTTTCTATATCGGCGAGTTTGAAGTAACGATCTAGGCTTGAACGGATGTTTCTTATTAAGAAAGGATTGCCTGTTTTGGTAATAAAGATAGTTTGGGTCTCTGATTTAGGACGATCTTTTAGATATTTTTCTAGAGCTTCTTTTGAAGCCTGATTGAAAGGAATGGTTCGTTCTGGATGAGATTCGTGGGCTATGATGATAGTTTTATTTTCTGTTAAATTGACATCGTTTATTCTTAAGTTGGCTAGTTCAGAAATTCTGATACCGGTTTGAAGAAGGATTTCTACTATGGCAAAGATTCTAGAGTCTTCTTTGCAAGCGTCTCTTAGGGCTCTATACTCTAGTTTT
>JAHJQJ010000016.1 GCA_018819325.1 Patescibacteria group bacterium | reverse complement strand
TAACTGCTCGCATAAAATAGACCAATGTCCAGGCAGACAAAGAAAATAAAGCACCCCAAGAAAAAGCTGGCAAGGCCATAATCCACCAGGCCAAGATTTTGCCAGTATAAGCTGGGTGGCGAATATATTTATACGCCCCCTTGCTGACAATGCCTCTATTAGTTAGGTTTGAACATTTTGTGCCCAAAGATAAAGTTGCCCACAGATATAAAAGCAATAAAATGACGATTAAGATTTTAAACAAATAGTCAATCCAAATAACTGGTACAAAAAAATAATCATTTGAATACCAGCCTAAAAATCTTCCGGAAGTCGAGTTAAAAGGTGGATAACTCATTAGTGCTACACCCCAACCTAATAATGTCGGTTCTACCGACCTTACCATGTTTTTTAGTAACTTATGTTCAAAAAGATAACCAAAGGCAAAATAAAGAGTGTCGATCATAAAAATAACAGAAAGTAGCTTGGTGTAGTCGGCTCTAAAGTCAAAACTTAACCAGCTTATTCCTGTCACTGCATAAAAGTTTGAAAAAAAGAAGTTCAGCATTAGTGGTGTGTAAAAAATCTTTACTAGGCCGAACAAAATAGCTACCCCCTGTTGTTTATTAATCTTTTTTTTATTAAAAAAAGAAACGATCGCTGTTAAAATTAACTCGGGTTTATATCCTATCTTTTTATTTGCAATGATATTTAAGGGAAGTCCAATAACTAAATAGCTGTAATAGATTGTCTTTAAGAGCATTAATGTCTTTTGTTGGATAAAGCCGATGTAATACCCATTTTGGGTATATAAAACCATTACTAAGGAATAAACCAATAATCCCATCAAAAAATTTCTAGCAGATAGTCTCAGATTTTTTCGCTTAAACATATAAGAGGTTACAAGGCCAAGAGTATCCCAATTATTGCTATTAGAAGCCCACCCCCAAAGGCTATGATACCGGGCAGACTAAAGATACCTGCTTCTGGCAAGCTCTCTGCCCCTGCTGCCACCACTTCTTCACCACCCCCTGCAGAACTTGAGCTTGATGAACTGGAGCTAGATGATGATGAGCTTGAGTCTGAGCCTGAACCAGACGAGCTTGATGAACTGGAGCTACTTGACGATGATGATGATGATGAACTTGATGAACTGGAGCTGGAGCTGCTTGATGATGATGAACTTGATGAACTGGAGCTGGAGCTGCTTGAACTTGAGGAGGAGGAAGAACCAGAATCAATCGTCAGACTGACAGCACTACAACTATTACCATCAACTATTTCGGCCAAGTTGTTAATTTCTCCTTCAGCATCATTGTTAATTTCTACCCTGAATGCCACTTGAGTACCTAGCCCAGGAAGTACCTGGCCAATATTACATGTAACCGTATGCTCGGAAGCATCATATGAACAAGATCCATCAGAATCTATAAAACTCAATTTAGAATCTAAAACATCAGTAATTATTGCCGACGAAACGGTAGTATCGGTGGTGTTGATATAGTGAACTGCATAAACCAATTTATCTTCAGCAGTTACAACAGAAGATGAATCAAGCTGCACTTCTAGGTAGTAAACCCCAGCAGAATTTCTAACATCATCAGCCCAAGCCGACTTTTTTGTACAGGTTAATTCTCCGTTGATTGTAAAACTTACGTTACATGCTCCGCCGCCTACCCATTCTACGGCTGATGGCTTGCTTGCTGGTGCCGTAGGTGCCACTTGTTCTTGCGACTTCAATCGCATGGCAATAAACACCGATGCCCCAGCCAATATCAAAACTAATATTACCAAAATTATTGCTAGTATTTTTTTCTTTTTATTTTCCATATTTTTACTGCACCTGCCCTTCTATATTATATGTTCCAGCCTGCGATAAAGTATATTCAATATAAAATTCCCCAGCAGAGTTCTTAGTTGTTGTTGTTGTCCAACTACCAGCATTGACTCTGAATCTACCTTGGCTAAAGCTGGCACCATTGCCACTTACTGCTAACCTAACTTTATCACCTACGCCTGCATACTGCCCCACTTGACTTAAGGCTGTTATTGTCCAAGTGCCAGCTTGCAATGTGTAAATTCTAGTCTCCACACACACTCCACTTTCGGCTTTTTTAGTAATGTACGTTACACAATCAGGATCTGCAAGTGAAGTGGGGGCCCCCACTTCATCAGCAAAATAGGCATTGATCTGAATACGCTCCACTTGACTACCATCCCAATCTGAATGCATATCATTTACAAACACGTCTTCAAAAGTAAAACTCTTAGTATTTGTTTTAGTTGCGGTAGATAATATATCTGCCAATATTAAATGATGTGTTCCATCAGGGCAACCGCCTTGCCAACCATCGGTTCCAGAGACACAAATTGGTTTGGGATTACCTGGACCATATAAATTATCCATGTTAAAGAAAGCATACGAAAACACCTTGACTGCAGTATTAGATGCTGAAGACACCTGTGCAGTTTCCCCTGAAGCTAATGTAGTAGGGGTGATACTGGCACTGACACAGTAGTCGGGTCTGCCACCGCCAGATGATGAGCTTGAACTGCCCCCGCCCTCACAACCTTCCTCTATCGGTTTACAGCCATTAAAACAACAAACTTCGGTGTCTGCATCACATGTCTGTGTACCACAATCAATGGTTCCGCCTCCACTTGAACTGCCTCCACCCCCAGTTTCACAACAATATTCTGATATACCACAATCACCATAACTTACACCCAAATTTATTCCTGTACACATTAACCGTGAAGTTACACAATCATATGGACAAAGTACATTCCCGCCAGAACTAGAAGAACTTGAGCTCGACGAAGATCCACCTATTCCACCACAACATATTTCTCCACCACCTATATCACTACAACCATTACCACCATTTACTGTTTGCTTATTAATTTTTTGGCAAGAAGGAGTATAAAAACAAGCCCCACCCGCATTCTCACACTCCTGATCGCTTCCACTAGACTTACATACTCCATATCCATTAAAAAAATCATTACATTCAAGATCAGAACAACATTTAGGATCCACATAAGGTCCACAAGTTTCACCCGCTGTGAGGCACGAATCTGGTGGTACAACTATTCCACCACAACATATTTCTCCACCACCTATATCACTACAACCATTACCACCATTTACTGTTTGCTTATTAATTTTTTGGCAAGAAGGAGTATAAAAACAAGCCCCACCCGCATTCTCACACTCATTTATTATTGCAGTAGGTATTGGTGTTGGTATATCAATTACACATGTACCACCGTTAAGATCTGGCTGACAATAGAAGTTACCTGTACAAGTTCTAGAACAGTAAGGTGTTGGTCCTGGTGTCGCCGTTGGGTCGGGTACACAGGCGCAATTATCGTCGGTTGTCCGTTTGCAAGTGCCATTAAAACCCACACATCTATCACCAACTGACACAGTTTTACAGGTAGAAGCAGATAGTGATCCAGCACAACTATCACTTCCACCCCCACCACCCTGACAGTCCTTTTTATATTTTTTCTTACACTTTCCGTTTGTCCACTCCCACTCATGATTCTTATCTGCACAACCAACACACTGACTCTTCTCAGTCGGCGGTGCAGCCCTTTGCCTTATATCTCCACTGAATTTGTCAAGATTTAAGGCTACCAATGGCACAGCCACCAACAAAACTAAGGCAATAATTCCGCCGATGATGGTTTTTTTGCTGAATTTTTTCTTCGTCATTCTGCCAGAGTCCCGCTCAGCGGGGGCTTGTCCAGAATCTGTCTGTTGCGATTCTGGAGTCCTCGCAGACTCGTCCCCAGAATGACTAATGGGGGTGGGCTCCGGGGAGACCTTCACTGGTGGCAATGGTTGTGGCGGAGCTGGTGGTGGTGAAAAAGTGTCGTCTTCTGCTGTATCTAAGGCGGGTAAGGGTGGCAAACCACTTAATCCACTACTGGCAGGGTCTGGTAAAGCGGTAGTATTTTTATTTAAATCGTCTTGATCCATCTTCTAGATATTTGGCCTGTTAAAAACAGTCCTAACCCCACTATAAGTAACCAGTAGGTGGTTGTCAATACCCCAGCATCTGGCACCCCCGACTCTGTTGAGGGCATACTGCTTCCGCTAGCCTCGACCACAGTTGGTGTGGCGCTAGGCGATGCGGTTGGTGCGGGATCCGCGCTCCCCGTCGCTGTAAACGCAGGTAAACCATCTACTTCTTCTGCGGCCAAAACCGTAAAAGATCTAACGATTTTTTGCAATATTCCTTGCTCATCTTCATATTCTATAGAAACAGTATGTTCACCTGGCTCTAAGCCTACTGGAGGTGTCCAGACCCACATACCCTCATCACCAACATCAAAGGTGGCAGTTTGAATTTCAGACTCTACTGTAATGGTTAATTTAGTACCTGTTGGCAACTTTCCCCTGAACTCTGGACTAGAAGTAGCAATTTTTTCTCCATCGGTTAGAGGGTTTAACAGCTCTTCATCAGCTAGACTTCCAAAGCCCGCACCTTCTGCCAACCCGCTCCCCTGCGTCATCCCGGCTTGTCCAGAATCTATGCCCTCAACCAAATTTACATTAGTCCCCATGGCGATATCTCCCACGGGGTTATCGTTGGCAGTGTTAGTTAAAGCCGTTGCTGTTCCTAAAGCTCCACCCTGAACAAACAAAGATACTTGTTGGCCTTGTCTATCGTATGTAATCACCTGACCCTTATCGTTTCTTACTTGTCCTAAGTCTAATTGCCAAACACCCCCACTTTTTGTTAAAGCAGACAAGGCCTCGCCCCCGTCAATTTCTATGTAAACCATTGCCCCCTCTACTCCTTGACTTGCAGTAGAAACTATCTTGCCGTTGATTATATCCTCTGTCCCCAAATTAGTTTCTAGCCCAGTTCTTACCTGATATGGCCGATCGCTATCATTATAACTAGCCGATCCAGACACGATTTCAAAGTAATAGGTTTTGCCCGCCCCTAGGTTTGTTAGTACCACATAGTGCGTGGTAAAAACTCCGGCTTCACCAGACACTTGATCTCTAACATCTGCCCCTGGCATGCTTAAATTACCTGGATTATCAGAGTACTTAATAAGCCCTGTTACTGGCACATCGGTTGTCCAACCGATCGTTATACTTTCTGCCCTCTGGTTGCTAATCCTTACGTTTTTAGGTACAGAAGTAGGCCCAGCCTTTGTTAGTAAACTCTGCGGTTTGCCCACCAACAAAATTCCAGCTATCAGTCCACCAATTAAAATAATCACCCCTAATATAGTAGGAATCCGCTTAGTAAAGATATTTCCTTTGATTTTCATTCTTCTTCAACTTTACCAGTTTCGGTAGCTACTGGGGAATTTATGACGATTGGGTTATCAAGCTCAAGACGATTAAACCATCTTCTTCCTACTAAGTTTGTAACTACCTCGTTCTTAATGTTTCCATCTAATGGTTTAATTGCTTTTTGTTGAACTTCAGTAATCTGAGATTTGGTTAAAGCAGAATAGATCTGAAACATAACCAAAGACCCCACTACTAAAAGCGTCATTACTCCAACCATTAAAACATACATACTAATAGTTTTTTTAGGCTTCATTGCTGATCTTCTATATTTATTAAATAATATCCACTTATTTTTCCACTTGCTCTAAGTTTATTCTGCAAAACTTCTCTCTCTTTTACCTTGACAATTTCAACTGCGGAAATAGTTAAAGCTCTGTCTAAATTTTCTATTTTTGTTAAAAAACTTACTATAGTTGGTTCGTTAGCGACCACGGCAAAACTAATAGTAAACTCTTTTACTACACCAGGATTTTTCTCCCCTTCGTCGGCAGAAACAAATACTGACGAAAAAACAAGTGACTCTATCTCTATCATCTCTTCTGCCGCCACTATTTCAATTTTTTTGGCCAAATTTGCATATGTGTAGTTTTCTGGTACCGCTCTTTCAAAAAGAGGCAGGTTGCTTTCATTCTCGTCTAGTTGTTTTCTGGCTTGAATCAATTTTTTTATTTTTGTATCGAGCTTGGTTTCTACTATAACCTGGTCTTCTATCTTCTTTTTTAGTTCAGTCACCGTAACTAAAGTTGGTCTAATGGCCACCATAATAAGAAACAAAGAGGCAAATACAGACAAAAGCACCTCGGCAGGCACTCTAATCTGTGGTTTTTGGTATACCAATCTTAAGTTTTGGTAAACGCTGGTATTCATTTTTTATCCTCCCCCAGATGGCTAATAATTTCAAACACTACACCGCCTTTTTTTTGGTTAAACTCGATTCTTTTTATGTCCACTTTTTTTATATTTGGATAGAACTTCATAGCATTAATTGTCTGGATTAAGGCTTGCTCAGATCCAGCTATACCTGCAATACTGACTCTGCCTGGTACGAAGTTTACCTGGTCTAGCACTGCTCCACTGGGTAACGATAGCTTTAACTTATCTAATCCATTGCTAATTTGCAGTCTGTTATCTAAAAAACTCTCTACTACTGTTTGCCTTGCCAAAATTAGTCTCATTTCTTCTTCGGTTGCCACGTAACTTTGAATAGTTGTTTGTTTATAGCCATTAGTTTCTCTAAGATCATTTAACTTTTTGTCAAACCAAAATCTAGAGGAAAATGCCAAAATTACCACAAACTCTGTTAAGACTACCATTACTCTTCCCGCGGTCAACGACCATTTTAGAAACTGCCCCAAGAAACTTATTTCAAAAGCATCTTTAGGCAACAAATTTACCTTTATAAACTTCCTGGCAGACATATAACTAGTATACAGTTTTCCTTTCTCTTGTCATTCTGGCTTATCCAGAATCGATTCTGGATACGTTCGAAGACTCACTTACCAGAATGACGACTGTGGTTATTTTTTCTGAACCAGTTTAGCAAGACGCGACTTCAGCCTATCTGCTTTCTTTTTATGAAAGATTTTTTTCTTGGCGGCCCTATCGATGGCAGAAAACAAAGCAGGCAAACTTTTCTTTTTGGGAGAAACTCTAAAAGATTTAATGGCACTTAGTGCTTTAGTTCTAACGATTTTGTTGAATTTTTGCTTTCGCTCATCAACCCTAACTTTTTTGATTGCTGATTTTGTTATTGGCATGTGGTGATTTTAACATATAAAATCACCACATGGTAAAAAAGATACTCCGTCAATCTAAAAATATATTAAACAGACAAAACAACACCATTCTCTCCGCCGCTGCCATTATTGCTTTGTCTTATTTAGTCTCTGCTCTTTTGGGCCTGGTTCGCAACCGCTTATTGGTTTCTAGGTTCTTTAGTGGCCTAGAAGCAGATTTAGACGTCTATTTTGCCGCCTTTATAGTTCCAGACACCTTGTTTCAACTTCTAATAATGGGTGCATTATCTGCTTCTTTTATTCCTGTATACCAAGAATATATCCAGAAAAAATCTTTAATCAGGGCCAACAAAATGGCCAATAGCACTCTTACTAGTTTAGCTTTCATTCAAGTTATCATTACTATTTTATTAATAATCTTTGCCAAGCCAATAGCTGGTTTAATCACCCATTACCCAGAGCCTCAACTTAATTTAATGGTCAACCTGATTCGTATCATGTCTTTAGCTCAACTTTTATTTACCGTCTCTGCGTTTTTGACCAGCATTCTGCAAGCCCACAGGCGTTTTTTGGTTCCTGCCTTGGCCCCTATCTTTTACAACCTTGGCACCATTGCGGGTATTTTCTTTTTGTCAGCAAAATTTGGCATTTACTCTGCTGCTATAGGTATCGTTTTTGGTGCTCTGCTTCATTTACTGGTTCAACTACCCTGGGCCAGAGCCTTGGGATTCTCACCCAAAATTATTTTTCAACCCCAAAATCCTGGTACAAAAACAATCTTTAGACTGATGCCACCAAGAACGGCCGCTCTTAGTTTGTCACAAATAGAGCGGTGGGTTGCGGTTAATCTTACTTCTTTGCTTAGTGCTGGATCGCTGGCCATTTTTAGTTTTGCTCGCCAACTTTATGTTTTACCCATCACTCTTTTTGGAGTCTCGCTGGCCCAGGCTTCTTTTCCAATTTTATCTGTCAATGCCAGTTTAAAAAATAAACCTCAATTTATCAGTATTCTTTCTCAGTCAACTTTGCAAATCTTTTTCTTTGCCTTGCCAGCCAGCGTTTTAATTCTTGTGTTGCGTATCCCCTTAGTCCGTTTGGTCTTTGGTGCTAGTTCTTTTCCCTGGCAAGCCACCTTGTTAACTGCCAAGGCCTTGGCACTACTGGCTCTTTCTATTGCTCCGCAGGCTGCTAACCACCTTTTAACTAGAGCTTTTCATGCTAAGAAGAACACCCGCACTCCGCTAACAATTAGCTTAATAACTATTACATTTTTTTGCCTTACCGCCTACGTTAGTACCAGACAACTTAATCTGGGCGTACTGGGAATCACTTCATCACTTAGTTTAAGTAATCTATTAAATTTCCTAATTCTACTTATATTAGTAAATAAGAAAATTGGCCCACTAAATATTACCGTTCCCATTATCAAAATGACCTTTGTAAGTTTCTTAACCGCCATTTCTCTTTGGTTTCCAATGAGATTACTTGACCAGTTCGTCTTTGACACCACCAGAACATTCTCCTTAGTTTTATTAACCATAATTGTAAGTTTAATTGGTTTTGCCGTTTATCTTTTCTTTTCCTGGATTCTTAAGGTTGACCAACTTAAATCCGTCTTGAGTCTGACTAAAAAAATTGGTAACTGGCGTCGACTACTAATCCAGACAGACGAAGTTATAGAAACCTCTGTCGCCGACCAGGTATGAATATTCGTAATTTCTCTATTATTGCCCATATCGATGCTGGTAAATCTACCTTGGCTGACCGCCTACTTGAAATCACCGGAACGGTATCTTCTCGTTTGATGAAGGAACAGTTGTTGGATAGCAATCCAATAGAACGTGAGCGGGGGATCACCATTAAACTTGCCCCCGTTACCATGAAGTATCAAGATTACACCTTAAATTTAATCGATACTCCTGGTCACGTAGATTTTAATTACGAGGTTGAAAGGGCCCTGCAGGCTTGTGAGGCAGCTATTCTTTTGGTAGACGCTACCAAGGGTGTTCAGGCCCAAACCATTGCCAACTTAAGATTGGCAAAAAAACAAAAGCTAACTATAATTCCCGTAATTAACAAGATAGATTCTCCGTTGGCAGACATATCTGCCAGCAGTAAACAACTTGAGGTGCTACTGGGTAGTGATTACATAGAACCCACGTTAATATCTGCCAAAACCGGAAAAAACATAGAGGAGCTGTTAGAAAAGGTAATCAAGCTTTGCCCACCTGCGTCTATTAAAGACGATAAACTCAAGGCGTTGGTATTCAACTCTATCTACCACCCACACCTTGGGGCCATCGCTTTTGTTAGGCTATTTCAAGGGTCTATTGTCAAAAATACCCCACTTAAGTTTTTATCTTCAAATATAAAATTCTCTCCGGTTGAGTTTGGTACCTTTACGCCAAAAAGAACACCCCAAACTTCTCTTTCTTCAGGCATGGTTGGTTACATTGTTACTGGTTTTAAAGACATCCGTTTAATCAAGGTTGGTGACACCATTACTCTAAACCAATCTGAATCAGTTCAGGCATTGCCTGGATACAGAGAGATTAAGCCCAACGTTTATCAAGATATATTTCCAACAGATAACAGTAGATATCATGATCTATTAGACGCACTAGAAAAACTAAAATTAAACGACTCTTCATTAACCACGGAACCGACGTCTTCATTAGTACTTGGTCAGGGTGTCAAAGTGGGTTTCTTGGGACTACTGCACGCCGAGGTAGTCAGCGAAAGACTAGAGCGTGAGTTTGCGGTTTCCGTAATTGGCATTGCACCTACGGTTGAGTATAAGGCTGTGTTAAAAACGGGTGAGACAATTAGTTTTAGTTCTCCCTCTAGTTTTCCTGATCCTGGCCAAATCAAAGAAACGCTGGAACCGTTTGCCACAGTTCAGGTAATTACCCCAGAAGAATATTTAGGTGCGGTTATAAAGCTTTGTCAAAATATTCGTGGTCAACTATTAGAAATGACTTACATAGATAAACTGGTTCAACTAAGTTACTCTATACCATTGATCGAGGTTATTACCTCTCTTCATGATCAACTTAAGTCCGTTTCATCTGGTTTTGCCTCGTTAGACTACCAATTGTCAGGTTGGCAACCCGCTAAATTGGTTAAACTTTCTGTTCTACTAAACCACGATGAGTTTGAGCCGTTTTCACTTGTCTGCGTAGAGGAACAAGCTCAAGAAAGAGCTAAAAAATTAGTAAGAAAATTAAAAGAGGCTATTCCCAGACAGCAATTTGAAATACCAATTCAAGTAGCCTGGGGTGGCAAAATAATTGCCAGAGAAACGGTTAAGGCCTTTAGAAAAGACGTTACCGCCAAACTTTATGGCGGAGATGCCACTAGAAGAAAAAAACTTTTAGAAAAACAAAAAAAGGGCAAGAAGCGTATGAAGCAGTTCGGTTCTGTCCAACTCCCCCAATCTGCCTTTCTGGCCACTATTAAGTAGCTAATATTCGGCCAATATTTTCAATATTTTATCTGATAAAGCCCTAAATTCTTTCTTTGATTTTTCAATATTTTCCTTGGTTCCAATGTGAATTTTGTTAATTGGTTGTTTACCATATACGTTGTACGAATTAAGGATGTATCCAATAAACAAACCATCTCCAGATAGCACAAACTTACTCTCTGTATTACCAGAAAGAGCCTTGGCAGTCACTTTCCAATTTTGCTTCCATTTTTCAAACATACTACCAAAATTCTCAATCCCTTGAACGCTGAAGGCGTCGGGCATCATTGGAACAATAAAATAATCAGCACCAAGAAAGATAATCTGGTTCAAAAGTGAAAGGCTGGGTGACGTATCAATAACAAAAATATCAATTTCATCATTCAACCCTTTTTCCCTAAGAAATCTATCGATAGCACTGGTTTGAAAGTATCCAAGTTGTTGCCCTGCCGCGGCTTGACCATAAGCGGTTACTAATAAATTTTCATAAAGCGAAAGCCTAACGCTACCTTTCATTAAAGAAAGATTGTTATCACTATTTGGAATCTTAATGAAAGGAACGCTTAAGTCAATATCTGAACCGCCTTCGACCACTCCTTTTAATACATCAAAAATGTTCTTTTCTGTTGAAGAAAATAAAGTTTTTTCGTAATAACGATCTCCTAAAGCTAATCGTGAAAGATTGCATTGTGGATCTAGGTCAACTAAGACCGTTTTATAGCCTTGTTTGGCAAAAGACATGGCACAGTTGAAAGCTAGTGTTGTTTTACCAACCCCACCCTTATTATTGGCAAACAAGACCTTTTTTGTACGAGGAAACTTCATAATTTTATTATAGTATTTACTCTGCAAAATTGTTTAGCCAGATGGTGTAGTCAATTCCGTTTACTTGATTGTCTTGATTAAAATCTCCATTTTCTTGACCTGATTGAGCTTGTGGGTAATGGTTAGCCCAGATGGTGTAGTCGGCCGTGTTGACTAGGCCATCGGCGTTGGCGTCGCCAGGGAGGGATCCAACCATAAATGATCCATCGGCAATCTTTCTTTGATTGCCGCAACCATCTGCAATTAACCCCCAGTAGTATTTACCACCATTAAGATTGTTTTTTGTCCAGCTAGACAAGTTTGTTACATTTTCATTTGCAATGTTTATGGTTTTAAATATTCCTGTTACATTAAAATCTCCTACTGTAGAAATATTTAAATAGACAGCATCGTTATTTGTTCCTTTTTGCCATGTTAAAGTGACAGTATCACCATTAACATTGACACTTTGCATTTGGGGTGCAGCAACCCAGCAGGTAGGATTTTCGTTAACTACTGTGTTTATGGCATCCAAAATATATTGATGATCCCGTATTTCTTCCCAGTTGGCAATATTGATAAAACGGTTGTTGCGATAATTTAACGAAGCTCTTAGGGCTTGAACCCAACCATCGTAATTGCCTGCAAATGTTAGCCATTCTGGTGATGCCCATGTGTTATTGCCTACTTGATCAAGAGAGGTAGATAGACCTGGGTAATTTTGTGGGTTTTTTGTAATGTCATCGTAAAAACTCCAACCTGGATTGCCATATGTACTCACGGATGCCTCTGCAGTTTGGTGAACAAGATTGTTTTGAGGGGGGAGCAGATCGGAACCACCTATATGATTAAAAATTTTATTTCTAGGAATTCCTAAATCAAAGGCTTTTTTATCTAGTTCGTTTATATAATTTCTGACTATGGTATTAAAATTGGCGGTAGTTATTCCAGAAAGACCTAGTGTGTTTATTGCAGCGTATCCAAGTTGTTGGCTACTCCCTATCCCTCCACCTGGATAATAGTAATTACCCCCTATATCTATCTCTATTCCTAAAGAAATTCCACCAAAAAGCCATTTCTGATCTGTTGAAAGGTCATTGTCGTACCAATTGACAATGATGGGTATTAGTTGATCTAAACTATTTTTGTTGGCATCAATAAAAGGTCGACTGGCAAGATTGGGGTGAGGTTTGACCTCTATTTCATTTCCCCAATTACGCCAGGATTTTCTTAGAGCGCAAGAAGAGTTTCCACAAGTCCACTCTACGTTATTTTTGTTATTCAAATTATATCCGGGACCATTTGGATCCCACCAATTCCAAAGGTTTGGCTGGGTATCCCACCATTGAAATCCACCCAAACTGAGAAAAATAGGTACAGTATGGATTTTGGAATAATCAAGTAATTTCTCTAAAGAATCTCGTACGGCGTTGAAGTCGTATTCGAAATAAAGAATTTCAACGCCGATACCTAGTTTTCTTTGATCGGTACCGTGACCGACTTTATTGTAGATGTCGATAATTCCTGGGTATAGGTCAAGGTTGGGATTAGCCATATTCCATAGTTGGCTGCAATCTGACGGATTGCAATACATAGGATTTTTTCGAACGAAAATATATTGTGGATCGATAGCGTAAGCCTGAATAGGAAAAATAGACCATATGGCAGCTAAACAAACTTGAAGTATTAGTAACTTTTTTATAGTATTCATTCTGCAAAATTGTTTAGCCAGATAGTGTAGTCAATTCCGT
>JAHJQJ010000001.1 GCA_018819325.1 Patescibacteria group bacterium | reverse complement strand
TCTTTCTCCACAGAAAATACATCTTGTAATTCTACTTCTAGGGGTGCTCTTAATTTCATTCTAGAAATGTAACACACATTTTAGTCGGATGCAAGAAGACAAACATTTGATTTCAGCAACTGTTTATTACCCTTAAGCCAATTCCATCCCCACAAACTCCGTAAAGATAACGTGGATAAGCCCCTATCTTAGTGAATACCCTTTAGATCGTAAATACTACCTATCTCTCACTGTAAGTAGTAACGAAATAAGGTGGGTAGTAGGAACAACCTCTGGTATATATGACATTAACATCGAAGAAACCGCCAAAGAGTTTGTTCGGTTACTAGATAAACAAGAATATTCCCAACGCTTCCCAAAGCCAAACCCTTACTCCGATGATGACGGCGGTAGTGGCATCCACTGGTAATTGACAAAACTCTTTTCATTAACTTCTCCCACAAATAATTACACCTCAGGCTCATAATTTATGTAAATTTGCAATTGAATTGCAAATTTACATAAATTATGATAACATTGTCTTATGATAAAACGTCAAATTATCCCCCAAATTAATCGCCTTAAAAAAGGTTTCCCCGTTATTGCCGTCACCGGCCCAAGACAGTCCGGTAAAACCACCTTAATAAAAAACATCTTTCCAAAATATACTTACTTTAACCTAGAAAATCCTGAAACTTTAGGCATCATAGAAAATGACCCTGCCGGATTCATCAACGCCAACAACCAAAAAATAATTATCGACGAAATCCAAAGGGTTCCACAACTGCTTTCTTACATCCAGTCCACCGTCGACGAACAAAAAATCATGGGCAACTTCATTATTAGTGGCTCAGAGAACTTACTACTTTCCCAAAAAATAAACCAGTCACTAGCCGGTAGAGCCGCCTATGTTAATCTACTGCCACTTTCAAACCAAGAATTATCTCAAAGTAAACTACTAGCCAAAAATCTGCACCAGCAAATCTTCACTGGATTCTACCCCGCAATCTACGACAGAAAAATTGACCCCATTGACTACTACAATCAATACATTGCCACTTATGTAGAAAGAGACCTAAAGCAAATCAGCCAGATTAGTAACTTAAGTTCATTTAGAAACTTTTTAGGCCTGCTGGCAGGAAGAATCGGCCAACTAGTAAACCTGTCCTCCTTAGCCAACGACACAGGCGTAGCCGTTAATACCATTGAAAATTGGATTTCAATCTTAGAAGCCAGTTATTTAGTTTTCAGGTTACAACCTTATCATAAAAACTTTGGCAAACGCCACATTAAATCACCTAAAATCTACTTCAACGATGTTGGTTTAGCCTGCAGACTACTTGCCCTAACTAAACCATTAGATCTAAAAAATCATTTTTTAATAGGCGGACTATTTGAGAATCTAATAATTACTGAAGTAAAAAAACACATTCTTAATCACTCAAAATCCTCCAGTCTTTATTTTTTCAGAGACAGCAATAACAACGAAATTGACCTAATTATAGATTCAGGTACCATGCAAATACCTGTAGAAATCAAGTCTTCAGGTACCTTTTCTTCTCAATTTACCTCCAATCTCAAGCTTTGGCAAAAACTATCCAAAGAATCCTCAATCTCGGATCGGGACAAACAAAACAGCTTTATTGTTTACACTGGCAACCAATCACTTACTGCTAATAACTCACAACTTCTCAACTGGTCCAACCTAACCCCTCTCCTCCAGCTTATTACCTAAACAAATCTAATCTCTTCACTCCTCAAATTACGCGTAATTCCAGGACTCAACTCCTTGACTTCCGCGTATCATTATCTTTACAAATATACGCAAATCTGTAACTAAAAAATTACACTCCACACTCACACTATCCCAACTTACATCAACGATCGTTCACTTAATTTCACCAAGCAAAAATAATCATTCTTGACTATAACAACACCACCTAAACACCCAACTGTATTTTAATAAGTTGATTTAACTCGCCAATCAACTTATCTTTCACCCAAACTTTCTGTTCCACACTCAATAATTCCCCCATACCTTGTAACAAACTCTCCCCTCTTTCCTTATTAACTCTCTCTAGTACCTTCTTGTAAAGCTGTTTTTGTGTCAACCCAGTCCTTTCTTTTATCAGATCATAATTAATCTCCATCGATTCGGGTAAACTTAAAAAATACCAAACATCAAACACATCTCTGCTAGCAAACTTTTTTCTATCCACCAAAGCCATTAACTTGTTAGCTATCATGTCCGCCAACACCATCACAGGAACGTTTACTCCATAAAACGGTTTATTTTCAAACCTACTTAAAGACTTTCTCTTTGATATCTCAATCTTAATCTGCCTATCTCCTTTTTTATAGCTCAATAACCAAAACAAAGTAAATCGTTTATCCGATTGATCTTTTATCACATAATCCTTCTCAAACATCTCATTTATTTTTTTTACCAACCCATCCCTTGCCTTTTTATCAAGTTTCTTCAATAAATCAAAATCTAAATCCACTGAAAACCTGGGTAAATCATAAAATAAATAGGCCGCCGTCCCACCCTTAAACCCCAACACACTAGCCACCTCCGTGGCTTTATACAACTTCAATAATATATTTATCATCTCAAAATTATGCGTTTTTTGGTTCAACATAGCTCCTCATTTCTTTAATATACTTATTAATATTTTTATGCCTATAAACCTGCTCATTAAGCTCCTCCATCTTATTCCAATTAACCGATCTTAAATTATCAAAGTGTTCTTCCCCATCAAGATAAATCTTATCAAGAATAGCTCTTTCTAAGCTAGCCATAGCCACCAACCCTTCACTTTTTATTCCCAAGGGATTCAACAACACCTCATCTTTTATTTTTCTATAAACAAATTTTTGACCATCGACTATCCTTATCTCACTCCTAAAACTTACCAAAAAAATGCTAGTGTAAGGCTGAAACACTACTCCTTCATTTTGTAAAACCGTATACAAACTCACATAAGAAGGTGTCCTTAACTTATTTCCCAACTCATATCTTAAATAATCTTTATCCAAAGCATACAAACCCTTAGCAAGCCTTAATAAATCACCCGATTTTACATAATAACTCACCGCCGAAATCAAGTTTTTATCTGCTTTCACACCAACAATCCTGGCAATCTCCGCCAAACTAAAAACCGTCTGCTCACCCTTGTTAACCGCCAATTTCTTTATTATCATAACATCTACATTATAATTTATCTTATCTACATGTTACCAAAACCATTAATTCTTGTCAAGTATCTAAATTCATGAACCATATTTAATTCCTACCAACTTACATCAACGATCGTTCACTTAATTTGGTAAAATAAACCCATGCACCTCAGCCAGTTACTCCTATTAGCCTCAGAATTTTCAGAAGGTTTTTTTACAAACTACCGTCAAAGCTGGCGCTGGGTAATGAGTACCGACCCTGACAAAATGTTTCCTAAACGAAAATACCAATATGCCCACAACACCCTAGTTAAGAAGTCACTCATCAAAACAAATGATAATCTTTTTAAACTTACTCAAAAAGGTCAAGACGAAATTTACAAACTTTTTCCCCTACTCAAATGGAGAAAAAAATCTTGGGACAACGTCTGGCGAGTAGTCATGTATGATTTTCCCGAAACGCACAAGCGGCAACGCAATCTACTCCGAAGATTTTTGAAAAAAATAGGCTTTGCTCAGTGGCAACTTTCAGTCTGGATATCTCCCCACCCTGCCATACCCCTGCTAAACAAATTATTAACCAAAAACAATCTTCATCAATTCTGTAGTATTCATGAATCAAAAAGAGTAATTGGGGTTTCCGACAAAAAATTTGCCCAAGAAACATGGTCGCTTACAAAAATTAACCAACAATACCAGCAAATTCTGGATAATTTTAACCCAGACAAAAAACACGAGTATTTTGAAATGCTTCTAAAGGATCCCTTATTACCAAAAGAACTTCTCCCCCTTGACTATCTTTGGGAAAAATTAATGAAAAAAATCACCTCCACACCAAATAATATCAACGCCTGTCCGCCTGTGGTGGAATCGTTCACCTAATTTCAAATCTTCAATTCAAACCCTCATAACCAATCCACCTACACGCCTGCCCGCCTTTGGCGGGATTGCGTCACTAAATTAATAATACTCCTCAAATTACGCGTAATTCCAGGAATCAACTCCATGAATTCATACCGAATTTGTTGACAAACATCCATAAATTTGGTACTATTTCATAGACATGATCACCAGACAACTAGAAGCAACCATTAAAAAACATCAAAAACCTGGCTTTATAAACATAATCTACGGCCCTCGTCGTGTGGGCAAAACCACCCTTTTACAGCAACTTACCAAAAATAAACAAAATCAAACCCTTTGGCTCAACGGTGATACACAAGAAACCCAAGATTCTCTTTCTAACACTTCAGAAGTCCATCTTTCTAATCTAGTTAAAAACCACAATATCATTGTGATAGACGAAGCTCAAAGAATCAAAAACATTGGCCTTTCCCTAAAAATACTTGTTGATAAATTCCCTAAAAAAACTTACTACACCTCCGGTTCTTCATCCTTAGCCTTATCTCAAGGCCTGCAAGAATCATTAACTGGCAGAAACCTCACTTACAAACTTTTCCCCCTATCGACCCAAGAACTCACCATTGGTTTTCCACCCCACCACCAATCTTCTCTACTTAAAGACCAATTAATTTATGGCGGCTACCCATATCTTAGCAACCTACAAACCCCACAAGAAAAACAAGATTATCTTCAAAACATAGTCAACGACTACCTTCTTAAAGACATCTTACTTCTAAAAAACATTGAACAACCAGACAATCTCCAAAAACTTGTTACCCTTTTAGCTTTTCAGCTTGGCTCAAAAGTTTCTTATAATGAACTAGCCAACAACCTACAAATAGACGTTAAAACCGTTGTTCGCTATCTATCACTCTTAAAACAAAGTTTTGTTGTTTTTGAACTAGGTTCATTTTCCCGCAACCTAAGAAAAGAAGTTGCTAAAGCTAAAAAATATTACTTTTGGGACATAGGTTTAAGAAATGCTGTAGTTAGCCAATTCCACTCTCCAGACGTTCGATCTGATATTGGTGGTATATGGGAGAATTTTCTCGCCATAGAAAGACTAAAAAAACAAGAGTACAAAAAACAAACAGTCAAACACTACTTTTGGCAAACATACGATCAAGCAGAAATCGACTGGATAGAAGAATTTAATGGAAAAATCTCAGCTTTCGAGTTTAAATGGGGTAACAAACAAGCTAAAACCCCCAAAGACTTCAAAGAACAATATCAAGTTAGTCTTCAGACCATCAATCAAAACAATTATCTTAGTTTTATATCTTCTTCTTAGCTATACTTAAAACTGCCATGCCCATTCAACAACACCCACTACCCCAAGACATCTCTAGCTACAAGTTTCGCCTAATAGGTGACATGACCGTCAAGCAGTTTCTTTACATTGCCGGCTTTATTATTCTTACCCTTCTTCTTCACAACTCTCCCATTCCCTTCTTTTTTAGGTACCCACTAGAAATTTTAACATTAGGTCTAGGTATTGGCCTAGCCTTTATGCCCATTCAAGGCCGCCCCCTAGACCAATGGATAATTGCCTTTATCAAATCCATTTACTCCCCCACTCAATATGTTTGGAAACAAAAACAACAAAAAGAAATAACCAAAACAACCACACAAAAAACACCGACCGACCCTTCCAAAGTTCCAAAGAGCGTAGGAGAACCACAAACCACCTCCACAACAACATTAGACCTCACCCCCAGTCATTCTGAGCCCACCACCAGTCATAGGGGTCCGACCCTAAAAGGAGCGGCTACAGCCGCGGGCCCATTGACCATCGGGTCAAAGGAGGGTCGTACCCCAATAGGCTCCGATGACAAAATAAAAAAACCTTTACCCGCCCAAGTTTTGCCAGAGCAAAAGTTAGGCGCGGCACAAACACCCACAGTTAAACCTTCCTTGCCAACCAACCAAGGCACCACTCCAAAAACTGAAGGCGCGGCTCCAACCGCCAACCTCCCCATTCCCTTCACCCCAGAACAACCCAACACCATCGTTGGTCTAACCCTAAATCCCCAAGGTTTAATTCTAGACGGCGTTTTAATAGAAATAATTAGTGGTGGCCTAACCACCAGAGCCACCAAATCAAACAAACTTGGCCAATTCCTATTTGCCAAAGCTCTAGAAAACGGTCTTTATCAAATCAAAGCAGAAAAAGACAACTTTCAATTCACCACCTACTCTATAAATTTAGAAGGCAACATCATTAAACCCTTAAAAATTCAAGCCAAATCATGAGTGACACAATAAAAGCCTCTACCCAAGAACACCTAGACATCTACACAATCCAAGACCATCTTGTATTTTTAAAGGATGGTTCTGCTGCTTTAGTTCTTCAGTCAACCGCAATCAACTTCAACCTTTTGTCCGAAGAAGAACAAGACGCCACCATTTACGCCTATGCTGGTATTCTAAACTCTCTCTCTTTCCCTTTACAGATTATTATTAGATCTCAAAGAAAAAACATCTCAGACTACCTAAATCTACTAGACACTCAAATAAAAACCACTTCCTCACAGAAAATCAGAGAATCCATAATAAAATACCGTCAGTTTGTAAAAAGCTTGGTCAAAGAAAATCGAGTTTTAGAAAAACATTTTTACCTTATTATCCCTTTCTCTACCACAGAACTTGGACTTACCGCCAAATCATTTAACCCCCTTGCTAAACAACCCCAAAAACCACCCTTTGACCTTGACTATATTATCGAAAAATCCTCTTTAACCCTTTATCCCCGAAGAGACCACCTAATTCGTCTGTTCTCCAGACTAGGCTTAAAACTAAAACAACTCACCACCCCAGAACTGATCGACCTTTTCCACTTAATTTACAATCAAGACATAACCAGCCACTACGTTGCTGGCATTACCCCTCAACAACTAAAGCAAAATGGATAAAAATATTCAAGACATCATTGCCCCACCAGCCATAGAGGTAGATTTCTCCCATCTAAAGATAGGTGACAAATACTTAAGAACCTTGTTTGTGGTTGGTTACCCCCGCTATGTTTCTGCCAACTGGCTCTCACCTTTAATTAATTTCAACCACTCTCTAGACATAGCCATGTATATTTATCCCTCAGACTCCAAAGGTACCTTAGACACCCTCCGTCGCCGCATCACAGAAATGGAAGCAGAGTTAAACACCGACATTGAAAGAGGTCACATCCCCCAAGCCGGTACCCAAGCAACCTTAGAAGACGCCAAGGTTCTTCAGGCTCAACTAGTCAAGGGTTCAGAAAAATTCTTCCAATTCTCTCTTTACGTCACCATTTCTTCAGACTCCTTAAAAGAACTAAATACCATTACCCAACAAATTCAGTCTACCCTAGGCTCACTCATGATTATTAGTAAAACCGCCTCTCTCTCTATGGAAGACGCCTTCAAAACCACTCTACCATACTGCAAAGACAAGTTGTTAATTACAAGAAACATGGACACCACCGCTCTCTCCACCACCTTTCCTTTTACTTCCTCAGAACTTTCAGACAACCAAGGAGTTCTCTATGGAATAAATATTCACAACGACTCACTTGTAATTTTCGATAGATTCTCCCAAGAGAACGCCAACATGCTGGTTCTCTCCACTACCGGTGCTGGTAAAAGTTACTTCGTTAAGCTAGAAATCATGAGATCTTTAATGTTTGGCACCCAATCCATCGTCATTGACCCAGAAAACGAATACGAAATGCTAACCAAGGCCGCCGGTGGTAACCACATTTCTTTTTCTGTTTCTTCCCAGCACAAAGTAAACCCCTTCCAAATTGCCAAACCCAAAGAATCTACAGAGGACGAAATGAACTACAAATATCTCTTTTTACAATCTCTTTTAAAACTTATGCTGGGTCAAATGTCACCCACAGAAGACGCTATTTTAAACAGAGCCCTAGTTTTAACCTACCGCCAAAAAGGTATTACCGAAGATCCGGGAACTCACATTCTAGAACCACCTAGAATGGAAGACCTATACAAAGCTTTAATCGGCATGGAAGAACCATCAGCCAAAGATCTCTCTGCTAGATTAGAAAAATACGTCATGGGTTCCATTAAAGGCATCTTTGACCAACAATCAAATATAGACATAAACGCCCCTATTACCGTTTTTACTCTACAAGAGTTGGCAGACGAAATTCGCCCCATTGTCATGTTTGTCATTTTAGACTTCATTTGGACTCAAATAAGAAAAGATATGAGAAAACGCTTGTTAATTGTAGACGAAGCTTGGTACCTAATGCGCCACGAAGACTCCGCCAAAATTCTACAAAGTTTTGTAAAAAGAGCCAGAAAATATTATCTGGGTGTTACTATTATCAGTCAAAACGTCGATGATTTCCTAGGTTCACCCTACGGCAAAGCCATACTCACCAACTCTGCTCTTAAAATGCTTTTTAAACAGTCTTCTGCCGCCATCAAGGATATTGTCGACACCTTCTATCTATCTCAAGGTGAAAAAATGTTACTTTTATCAGCCAATATAGGTGAGGGTATCTTCTTTGCCGGTCAAAATCACGTAGCCGTAAAAGTCCTTGCCAGCCAAGACGAACACGCCCTAGCCACCACCAAACCCTCCGAAATCCTCGAAAGAAAAGGCTAATTCTCTTTTGTCATTCTGGTAAGTGAGTCGTCGAACGCATCCAGAATCGATTCTGGAGTCTTCATCAGAATTCATCCCCAGAATGACAATTTAATATAAAATAACCACATGTCCCCACAAATCCAAAAAATAATCTCGTCTGGTCTTACCTGGGAACAACTAACCCCAGAACAAAAAACCTTATTCAACGACTCCGAAGAAATCTTCAACTCCCAAACCTCAGAATTCAAAACCGGCGCCACCGTCGACGGAGCTTTACTTGAATATCTAAGAAAACAAATGAACGACGACCTTGACCTCAAGGCCAGCCTGCCAAACCACACTCTCGATCAACAAAAACTAATAATAAAACTCGTCAACATTAGACGAGAAGAAATCCGCCTAGAAAAAATACTTAAAAATCAAGAAGCTCTAAATAAAATCAAACCAGAAATAAACAAACTAGACACCAAACAAGACCCCCGCCAAGAAATAATCAAGATCGCTCATCAAGTCATTCCCGCTTCCTCCGTCATTCCCGCGCAGGCGGGAATCCAGTCTATAAATACTTTTATCAACATCTGCCTTACCTCAAACCTAGATTTATCAGATCCTAAAGACCTAGACCTTGCAGTTAGTATCGCTCTTGGTAAAAACAAACTCTACGAAAAAATTAGTAAAGCCATCACCCCAACTACAGACGCAGAATACCACCAAGCAATCTCCGATTCCAGCAGTCATTCTGGCTTGTCCAGAATCATAACCCCAGACGGTTTCACCATAGACACATCTAAAATTCCTTCACCAAACCAAGTTAAACCAGTACCAACAATAAAAATAACCCCCGCCAACAGCGATATCTGCGACACCTTAAGCACCGAAATTAATAAACTAAGAAAAATTGAAGATAATCCTGAAGCAATAATAATCTCACGTACCCTTATAACCCAAATCTCAGACAAACAAATAAAAAAACTCATCCACACCATCAACCAAATCGACCCTAAAATTCTCCAACAACCCACTCAATCTGGGCAACAAGCAGCCGCCATCATTAAACAATTCCCCAACTCCAACCTCTCACCCCAAGCCATCAAATTAAAAGCCATGGGATTAGATAGTGTTCAGTGGGTCAAACTCTATCAAAACACTTCTATTCAAAAACTCATCCCTCCCAAACAAGCCTATGCTATAAATCAACAATTTAAATCTCTAGATAATTCTCAACTTGGCAAAGAAATTGCCCAACCACTAGGCAAGGTCGGTCGCTTTTTTCAAACCTTTACTAACAAAATCTCTGGCAAACTTCCACAAAATTTCACCAGACCATTAAACTACATCTTCCATCCGATCCAGTCAATCAAAGGTTGGCTTGGCAAAAAAACCGGCCAATATATTGGCAAAAAACTCTACAAAGCTTTTGCCAAAAAAGTCACCAACAAAACCGCTCGATTGGTAGCCAAAACCCTACTAAGACAAGGTTTAAAAAAAGGAGTTAAATTTCTCGCCAAACAAGGCCTTAAAAGAGGTCTTCAACTTGCCATCCAAGCCGCCAATGTTATTCCAGGACTTGGTTTGGTTTTAGCTGTAGCCATTGAAGTAGGTTCGTTTATAATCGAAAAAACTATTGGATTTGCCATAAAGGCTTTTAAAAATGCCTGGCGTTCAATCACTGGTGATGATTTTGACCCCAAAATAGCCCTTGGCTCTCTTGCCGCTCTTCCCGTCATAGCCGCCACTGGTATTGCTGGTTTTTTCTCTACCATTGGTACAGCCACCGTAGCCGCCGCCAGCTCCGCCGCTGGCGTAATCGTCGCTTCTGCCGTCGCCGGTATTTTTATCTACATCGTCGCCTTCACCGTCGCCCCCCTAATCTCCACCATCGCCCAACTAGAATCCGCTGAATCAACTATTCCTTTTTCCGGCTCAGCTACTTCTTGTTTTGTATTTGATGACTCATCTTTTTCTTCTGAACCTAAAGGAATAAACACTCAAAACTATCTTTATATTGCCATCGAAACCTTAATATCACAATATCCTGCCCTTATTAACCTAGCTTGTGGTTCCAGCAGTTCCGGCACAATAACCTTAATATATTCCCCTGCAACAGTAGATTATTGCGGTCTTCGAAATGGCGACACCATTTATTTTAGAAGCTATGACGATTGTGTTATGGGACCAGCCAAGCAACAGTTTGCCACCAACAATTTTGCTCATGAACTCACCCATATTATTCAAGACTCAAAAAGTTATGAAAGTATATTTAAATCCATCATCGGTGCAGAACCACCCATGGACACTTATCCTGTTCAACCGCCCCCTTGGTACGAAGACATGGCCGAAAGTGTAGGCTATTACGTCTACTGCCAAATTTACAACCTAGGCTGTCATTCTTTAGGCCCAAACCACCGTTTATTTGTTACACAAGAGATTGGCTCTATATAATAAACTTAACATGCAAAAAATAATCATCCTAATTAAGAAATACTGGATTTTCTTCATCCTTGGTATTTTTGCAATTATCTTTATTCTTTTTCAATCATCAGCAAAACAACCTCAAGAAACATCCACTCCTCTTCCCACTCCCATCACCTCATCTCTTACCTACAAAAATATTCAACCAGGTATTACTCTTGAATCCCAACTTAATCAAAACCTAGGGACTCCAATAAATACTACTAAGAAAAACACCACTTCTATATCTGAATTTACCTCAGACTACCCTACTGATCCACACATCGCCGTCAATAAAAACAATACTACTGTTTTATTTATCGAAAACCCTCCTTTAAAACCACCTCAAAATATTTCTAAAATAATCAACCAGTTTGGCCCCGTCACCACTACCAGATTCCTTGATCATCTGGGGCCAAGTTACAATCTTAGCCTTTATCTCGACCAGGGCTTAGGTTTTGGCGTCCACACCAATACCGGAGACATCGTTGAAATTTGGTATTTCCAACCAGGATCACTTACAAACCTTGAACTAATCTCTCCATACGATCTCCTTACTTCTCCTCCAAAATACGACTCTCCCTAACATTTCTTCTCTGTCCTACTCCTGCTTTGCCTCGCCGTAGTTTCAACAAAGGCGGGTTACTCTTGTAGTCTTATAGGCATCACTACCTGCACAAAACCTTTGTCCTTTATCTTAAACACCCCAGGCTTCAACTCTCCCTCCGACTCCAAAAACACCTTCTCCTCATCTACAGCCCCTAAGTAATCAAGCAAGTATCTAGAATTAAAAGCCATCTCCAAACCCTCTCCCTCCATCTTCACATCAAGACTAGTTTCACTCAAACCCCTTTGACTATTTTCCGCCCCAACCCTAAGAACATTATCAGCCAGTTTTACCTTAATAATATTTGCTCCGTCTCCTGCAAACAAACTAGCCCTTTTAACTGCTTCTAATAAATCTTCTCGCCCTACCTCTACCCGTACTTGATGGTTAACAGGTAATATTTGTTCAAAGGGAGGAAACTCACCAGCAATCAACCTACTTACCATCTCCACCGACTCTGCCACAAACACCACCTGTTGGTTCTCCTCATCAAACTCCACCCCCAATTCTCTTATCTGCCCATCAGACAAAACTCTAGATAGTTCCTGCAACGCCCTGGCCGGCAAAATCAATTTTTTACCATCCATTTTTTCATCCAACTTCAATCCGCTCATTACATCAACCCCCAACCTATACCTATCCGTTGCCACCAACTGTACACGATCCTTAGTGAACTCCCATAAAATTCCAGACAATACCGGTTGAGTATCATCTCTGGCCGCAGAAACCGCCACCCTGTCAATTTTCTTCCTAAAATCATCCACACTAATCTTCAATGTTTTTCCCTTAGATTTAGGCAAACTAGGAAACTCCTCCGCCGCCTGACCCACTATTTCTGTTTTTACTCCTCCTCCACTAATCTTCAAAATTTGTTTCTCTACCATCAAATCAACCGGACCAACCGGTAAACCAGACACCAGATCAAATAACAACTTTGCTGGCACCACCAACTCTCCCTCCTCTTTTACCTTAACTCCAATCTTAACCCTAAAACTAATTTCCAAATCCGTACTCAATAATTCCAATCCTTCACTGTTAACCCTCATCAATACACCAGACAAAATCGGCAAGGTACTTTTATTAGTCACTCCCCTTAAAACAATTCCTAATCCTTTTTTTAAATTTTCTGCTAAAACGGTGGCTTTCATTTACTATTACTTATTATTAATATTTCTTGTTGTAGTAGTTGTAGGTTATGTAGATATGTTAACACTAAACCCAACTTAAGCGTAATCATTTTGTGGTAAACAAATTATTAACCCTCATATCGCTCTTAATTCTTAATTCTTAATTCTTAATTCTTGTAAATCATTGTGTAAACATTTCTCATTTTGTGAATATTTTTCTTAATAACATTTTCATTTTGTTTATATCTTTTATATTTATATACATTTACACATTAATTTAAATATGTTTTACACCTATTGTGAA
The DNA here is from genome assembly GCA_018819325.1 of Patescibacteria group bacterium. Lineage (GTDB taxonomy): Bacteria > Patescibacteriota > Microgenomatia > UBA1400 > MFAQ01 > JAHITH01. The sequence continues at coordinate 3,275 of JAHJQJ010000001.1, read as the reverse complement.
TACATCATGTGTTTTAGGTTCATTACCTTATTTCTCACCTCTTGATTAATGTCCACTGCCTGTTTTATCTTCTCTACCGCGTGCATCACCGTGGTGTGATCTCTACCCCCAAACAAATCTCCTACCTTGGCCAGTTGAGTTCCTAACTCTTCTCTTAATAAATACATGGCAATATGACGTGCTCTAACCAAGTCCGCCTTTCTAGATTTACCCGTAAGGTCTTTGTTTCTGAACTCAAAATTCTTGGCTACCATGCTAATAACTTTAATAGACCTGGGCGGTTTTCGCTTTTCAATCTGCCTAGTTACTCCAATTACCTTACTCACCATCTCCATGGTAATTTCTGTTTTATCAGCCAAAGAATTATTTACCAATCGCATCAACACCCCTTCAATTTCTCTAGCGTTAGTAACCACATTCTCTGCCAAAGTCTCAATAATGATATCGTCAACGTTTACCCTTAGTTCACTAGCTTTTTGTCTTAATATCGCCTCTCTCATTTCATAATCCGGTAAGCCAATATCCACCGTTAATCCTCCCAAAAACCTGCTAACCAATCTTTCTTCAAGCCTTTGTATTTCCTGAGGTTTTTGATCACTTGTCAAAACAATTGGCACACCCTTCATGTACAAATCATTAAATGTGTGGAAAAATTCTTCTTGTGAGCTATCTTTTCCGGCAAAAAACTGGATGTCATCTACCAACAAAGCTCCTACATTACGATATTTTTTCTTAAAAACATCAACTTGTTTAGAACGAATAGATTGAACAAGACTGCTGGTAAACTGTTCACTGGTTACATAAGTTACATTTTTTATTTCCCCTCTCGTCAACTCATGACCCACTGCTTGCATCAAATGAGTTTTTCCTACCCCCACTCCGCCCCAGATAAATAATGGATTATGCCTAACGCCAGGACTATCAACCACCGCTTTTGCCGCCGCAAACGCCAAATTATTCGATCCGCCAACAACGTATGTCTCAAAAGTAAATCTAGGGTTTAACCCTTCGGCAAAAACCTTTTTTCTCTCTGCCTCCTCAAACAAACTCCCTCTTGCTTCCTCCATTTGATTTGCTTCTCCTTTTTTTATCACTCGTTGAGATACCACCAAAGCCAACTCACATTTTTTGTTAGACACCCTTTCAATTACCTGTTTTATTTGCCCATAATACTTTTCATCTACCGTCCTTAGATGGTATCCAGAAGGTGTAGCCAGCTCCACAATTATCCTGCCATCATCAAGTAATGTAATCTCCCTAACAAAACAAGGTTTAATCCAGCTGTTATAAATCAGTTCAGACATAGAAACCTCTAGCTCTCCACAAACGCTCTGCCATAAAGTTTCAGCCTGTATTTCCATATTAGTCCACATTATTAATTTTCAAAAGATACCTAACTTTTACTAGTTTTCCACAAACCTTACAACCCCCAAATTACCCCAATAAAATCACTATTTACACTCTCACCATCCTCTATTACCTCATTTCTGAACAACAAACATTTCTCTTTTCTGATACAATTCACTCATGAATCTCCAGACCATCAAAACCAAGACGACTCCAATTTTAGAAAATGAAGGAATAGTTAAAGCCGCTGTATTTGGTTCTTATGCAACAGAAGAAGCAAAACAGAATAGTGATGTTGATTTGTTAATTAAATTTACTGGACGCAAAAGCCTTTTTGATCTTGTTGGTTTAAAACTTGAACTGGAAAATGTACTTAAAAAAAAGGTTGACCTACTAACATATCGCTCAATACATCCCCTATTGCAAGATACAATACTAAGTGAGCAAAAGATAATTTATGAAAAAAAATCCTAAAGTTTTTCTTCAACACATTCTTGAAAGTATCTCTGAGATAGAGAAATATACTAAAAACATTTCTGAGACTAAATTCGCCAGATCAACTCAAATTCAAGATGCTGTCATAAGAAGATTAGAAATTATTGGCGAAGCAGCCAAAAACATACCAGATAATATCAAAAAATGTTACGAAGATATTCCATGGAAGAAAATTACAGGGTCAAGAGATGTTTTAATTCATGGTTATTTTAGAGTTGACATAGAATCAGTGTGGGACACAGTAACTAAAGACATTTGTAAACTAAAAAAAGATATAAAAAAAATAATAAAGGAACTTTAGAATAAACAGAAAAAAATTCTCATCTGTGATAAAATCTCAGCCTATGCCTAAAAGAACCTATCAACCAAAAAAACGAAAAAGAAAAAGAAAGCACGGCTTTCTAAAACGGATGTCTACCAAGTTTGGTATTCGTACCATCAAACGCCGCCGCCTAAAAGGCAGAACCAAACTCTCTCACTAATTGCGACCACGGATCGCAATATTTATTTTAACCCACGTAAGTTTCTAGACACCTCTGCGACTTCATCAAAATTTGCAATCATTGTTGTTTCTCTCTTCCACTTCTTCCTTTTCACTTCTATGCCTAATTGTTCTTCAATTATTTCGACCACTGGTTCGCAGTAATATCCAGTTGCAAAAACTGATAAAACTCCACCATGACACTGTCCTCTTTGCAAACATGCCACTTTCTCCCCTACTATACTTGGATGAACTTTACATCTTTGACTCCCAACATCAAAATGGTTGCAACTATTAGGGCAACAATTACCACACAAATTACACTCTACTTTGCTCCAATCCACCCGACCTTTTCCAGTCAATTTCTCCATAATCCATATTATACAATTATTCGGTTTACCACGGCTTAAACCTGTTAAAATATACCAATGGCACTAGCTAAAAAACACCGTCTTAACTTAAGACTTTATCGTCAAAGGGTTGAAGAAAGTTGTAAAAAACTCCACTCACCATTATTTACATATTTAATCTCTCCCCAACCAAAAATTGAAGGAACGCAACCTACAAATTCTCGCTTTGCCATTCTTATATCTAAAAAATTAGCCAGAAAAGCCGTAGACAGAAATAAGATCAAACGTAAAATTTCCCAAAGCATCCAAAATACTTTACCTAACCTCCCTCAACACCACGACATTATTTTAATTCCCAAAAAAACCATTCTTGGAAAAACAATCACTCAAATTTCTAAGGATTTTAATCATGTACAAAATATATAAACGCTTCATCTCTCCTACTCTTCACACCATCACCACTAGTCTTTTCGGACCAGGCCAAGGATGTCGCTTCTCCCCTACTTGTTCTCAATACTCCAAAGAATCAATTAAAAAATATGGTATCATTCATGGAGCTTGGCTTTCTTTTCTACGACTGCTCCGCTGTCACCCGCTATCTA
>JAHJQJ010000015.1 GCA_018819325.1 Patescibacteria group bacterium | reverse complement strand
CCTGTTGACTTCTGTGGTGATAAAATCTTGAAACTGTTTTTGGATGTCAAGATCTAAGCTAGTGGTAACGATTAAACCACCATGATTGACGAGGTTTTCACCAAACTGATCCACCAAGATATCTTTTACGTACATGACAAAGTGGGGGGCTTGGATTTCTATTTCAAGAGGCGAAAACTTAAGTAGAGCGTTGATGGCTTGGTCATATTCTGACTGGGAAATGTATCTGGAGGAGAGCATTTGGTTAAGAACAAAACGCTGACGATCGATGGCTAGTTCCGGGTGAGCACCAAAGGGTGAGTACTTACTAGGGGCCTTGGTTAAACCAGCTAAGAAACTGGCTTGAGCAAGACTTAAGTCTTGGGCGTTGGTGGAAAAATATTGTTGAGCGGCTTCTTGAATGCCGTAGGCTGGGCCACCAAACCCAATTTGGTTTAGGTACATTTGAAAAATAGTATCTTTGTTGTAAGTTTTTTCCGCATAAATGGCTAGAACAAGTTCCTTTATTTTTCTTACTAAGCTTCTTTGTGGGGTAAGTAGGGTATTTTTAACAAGTTGCTGAGTAATGGTGGAGCCACCTTCTAGGTGACAGTTTGTGGTTGATAGTTGGCAAACAGTGAAAAAATTATAGATATTTTTTGAAAAAGCGCGAAAGATGCTGCTGGTGGAGAAACCGTTATGGGAGTAAAAGTCTTTGTCTTCTGCGGCCAGAAAGGCGTTTTTGACGTGGTTGGGAAGAGTGTTTAGGCTAACCAGGGTACGATTTTCTTGTTTGTAGATTTTGAAAAGTAGTTGGCCGTTTCTGTCTAGAATCTGGGTGGTGAGTTTGGGTGGGTGTGTTGTGAGGTCGCCTGGGTTGGGAAGATTGTGGAAGATGCTGAAGTATATAAAGATTGATAGGAGAAGGATTATATAGATTCCCGCCTGCGCGGGAATGACGCGGGGAATGGTAAGGCGGATTCTGGACAAGCCCCCGCTGAGCGGGACTCTGGCAGAATGACGAATTAATAGATGAAGGAGAAAAATTAAAAGCTTGTAGAAAGGTTGGCCAATTAGGTTTAGTAGAGAGATATTAGTCGCCATGATATGAGTTGGGCCGGGTAGGACTTAGCTGAAACAGATCATAGTTTATATTGGTGGTTGGCCAGGTAATTTTGCCTTCTTCATTTTGAGGATAAACACAGTCTATGCAAAAATCTTTGACAAAGGGATCACTTAAAACAGTATGTTCTTCTAGGTCTCTGTCTATGGTTTCATCGCCTTCTAGAATTGGATATTTATCACTTCTTCTGACCCAGACTTGTTTTTTGGTGGTAACCTGGCCTTTGGGTAGAAAGTTTTCAATAAAAAACTCTGAACGAGAGTCGCATTGGTTTTCTTGTTGGGCCAAAAGACCGGTAAGATTACAGACTTGGTATTGTTTTATGCCACCTGGTTGAGTAGGTGGGTGGTCTTTTTTGCTTTCAAGTAAGTGGTGCATAATTTTGTTCCAGATGGTAGAGGCACCGGTGGTGCCGGAGACAACGTAGCTCATAGGAGTATTGTCATTATTGCCTACCCAAGTAGCGACTAAAAAATCTGGGGTGTAACCTATGGTCCAGTTGTCTCTTAGGTCATTGGTGGTACCGGTTTTGACAGAAACGGTTTTGCCTGGGATAATCAGTTGGCTGTTAGATCCAAAAGCGGCAGAACGGGCACCGTTGTCTGAAAGAATGTTGGAGATAATGAAAGCCACTTCTTCTGGTAGGGTAGTACGGGGACAGTCTGTGTTGGAGCACTTGAGTTGTCTTTCATTTTCTTTTGTATTCCAGAAATCGTTCCATGAGAGAGCTAATGCGGAAACAATGTCTTGGGTTTCTTGTAATTCGTTTTGGTAAAGAACTTCGTTGGTATAGGTTTCTACTTTGAGAATGGGGTTTAGGGGAATGGTAACGCCGGAGTTGGCAAAGGTACCAAAGGCGGTGGCCATTTCCATCATGGTTACCTCACCCCCACCCAAGGTAAGAGAAAGACCGTAATGACTGGGATCTTGCCAACCCTTTATTCCCATGGCACTGGCTGTTGCTATCATTGACTCTACGCCGTTTAGGGAAAGCATTTTAACTGCAGGGATGTTGTAGGAGTTAGCAAGAGCGTGTCTTAACTGTACGGGACCATGGAAGGAGTTGTCGTAGTTTCTGGGACAGTATGTTTTTTGCCCGGTAACGGAGTAACAGGTTGGAAGGTCCAAAAACATGGTAGAGGCAGTCCAACCTTTCATTAAGCCTACAGCGTAGTTAACGGGTTTTATGGATGAACCTGGCTGTCTTAAAGCGGTGGTAAGGTTTACTTGGCCATCATTGTCTAAATCAAAATAGTCTTTGGAACCGATCATGGCCAGTATCTCGCCAGTATTGGGTGAGGTGACTAGGGCAGCTCCGTTGCCAACCTTTAGTTTTGAGAGTTTGGTGATTTCTGCTGAGAGAGAGCTTTGGGCGTATTCTTGAAGGTCTAGATTTAGGGTGGTGGTGACTCTTAAGCCGCCAAGATTAACCCGGTCTTCACCAAACTGATCAACCAAGAGTTCTTTAACTAGAAATACAAAGTGGGGAGCTTTAATGGTGGTGGCAGGGGAAGAAAGTTTTAAGTCTTGGTTTTTTTCGTCTTCGGCTTCTTGTTTGGTTATGTATCCATTTTCAACCATAGCATTTAAGACTTGAGCTTGTCTTTGAAAGGCCAAGTCTGGATTAGCTCCAAAGGGAGATAGTCTGGTGGGAGCTTGGGGAAGGCCGGCCAAAAGACTTGCTTCCGCTAGGTTTAAATCTTTAGCATTTTTGTTAAAATAGGCTAGGGCAGCGGACTGGATGCCGTAGTTGGTGCCGCCGTAAGGGGCGTGGTTTAGGTAAAGTTCTAGAATTTCGTCTTTGGTATAAACAATTTCTGTAGCTATGGCTAGGATTGCTTCACGGATTTTTCTGGTTATGGTGCGACTAGGGTCTTGTAAAAGGCCGATCTTGACTAGTTGTTGGGTAATGGTGGAGCCACCTTCTAATCGTTGACCGGTGACTGTTTTGAAAAATGCCCTAGCGATGCCAATAAAATCTAAACCGTGATGAGAGTAGAAGTTTTTATCTTCTATGGAGATGGTGGAATTTTTAACGTGGTCTGGTAGATTTTCAAGTTTTACTGGGGTGCGGTTTTGATCTGTATATATTTCATAAAGTAGTTTTCCGTTTCTATCTAGAATCTGGGTGCTGACCGGAGCAGGTGATTTGGTGAGTTTTTTGGGGTTGGGGATATCTTTTAGTAAAAAAATAATGGCACCGATTGTCAATAGACCGAACACCAATAAGATGCGTTTCTTCTGAGGATGTTTTTTAAGAGTTTTTTTGTAATTACTTATGATTTTTTTAAGTTGAGCCTTTCGTTTGGAATACATGGGGGATATTGTACTAAAAACTATGATAAAATAATTTTTATGAGAGGATTGGAGAAACAAGAGGGGTTACGTGACGTTCTGAAGCCTGTTTGGTTTAGATCAAAAATATTTATATTTGTCGTGTTTCTGTTGGTGATAATAAGTATAATCATTGGTATTTCTGATACGCGATTTGATAACCCAACATTTAACGAGATAACTATTAAGGCTTCTGATACATATGAATTTTCTTGGAATAAATTTAACAAGAAAGCTAGGTTAAAAAAGGATGGGATGGAAATTGCTAACTTCATACTTCCGGAACGTCCACTTAATATTTGGATATACAAACCTAAAAACATGATGGCAATAATCACTACACCCAAAGAAAGGGTAACTGATGTTCACAACTTATATTTGTATTCTGATGGTAATTTATTCAAATCGTATGGAGGTAGAGACGATACTCGTGGGATAGATACTTTGTACAGCTCCAATTCCTCTACTGTAGAATCCTTAATGGAAGTATGGGAATCAGATCCTGACGTTTGGTTCTCTCCAAAAGGGGATTTTCTGTTGCTAAATGCTGACACTCATGCAGACCCTCAACTGGTTATTGTCAATACAATAACTGGAGCTAAGGTAGCAGAGCCAGATGGTGAGTACCCATTCAATAATCTATACTGGGGTCCAGACGGAGATTGTTTCGTTTATTCAATTACACCTGGTTATTATGAAGGTTTTATAGCTGGGGCATATAGAAGACTTGACTACAATGGCAATAAACTTGACTATTATAATTTCACGACGCTTCTAGAACTGTATTCAAATGATCCCGTGGATTCTACGATCAACATGCCTGATGATTTATTTTTATTGTCTGATTCTTTCGATACAAAAAATGCAGAGGTTTATTGGAGTCAAAACTGTTCAGGAATCATCAGTCAAAGGATAGATGCTGTTTCAGAAATGTACTATATTTTTGACATTCCTAATAACATTTTCTCTAAACTTGAAAATAAACCTAAACTTGAGGAATATAGTTCAAGTCAATCTGTCGATCAGGAAAATATTTTTTTTGTAGGGACTGAGCAGAATTAGTCGCAATGGTACTTTTGCTTTGATGTGGGTATTGTAGCTTAAAATGTAATTGACATGCGTCATTCTGGCAGTTCCTGGACTTGGCCAGGACGATGGTCCAGAATCTGATTCTGGATGCGTTCGAAGACTCACTTACCAGAATGACAGGTTTGTGGGTAAGGGATCGATGCCAAAGGCCGGTTCAATATCGGCACTGGGACGGTATAGTAGAATTATGTTTATGAGGTTGATTGTGTATTACATTTATTTGTTGTTGGTGTGGGGGTGTTTTAGGTATTTTGTGAGATTGCCAGAAGTGATTGAGGAGTTGTGGTTTAAACCAGTTATTTGGTTGGTGCCTTTATTTTGGTGGCGAATGAGT